>DAITPE010000581.1:0-3657 GCA_036833775.1 Pyrinomonadaceae bacterium
CCGTCAGCACGCACCGCTATTCATACGAAGATTTTGCGAAAGGCTTTGAAGTGATGAAGGAAGGAAATTCGGGCAAAGTGGTTTTGGATTGGACGGAAATTTAAGGTTCGATATGAAAGCCTTGAAAAACTTAAATTGTTACCTGCTCTTGTCGTCAATAGTTTTTTTACTCAATTTTGTCGGCTCGGCAAAAGTGTGCGGACAGCAAAATCAGACGAAGATTTATCAGTTTGTAAACGGAAACTGGTTTGACGGGAAAACATTTAAGCGTCAAACCTTCTATTCTGTCAAAGGTGTTTTGGCAAAACGGAAACCTTCAAAAATCGATGAAACGATCGACTTAAAAAACGGCTTTGTGATTCCGCCTTTCGGCGATGCACACACGCACAATTTAGACGGAATACAAGATTTGGAAAGGCTTTCAAAAGCATATTTTGAAGAAGGAACTTTTTATGTTCAGGTTTTGGGAAACTATAATTCGGGCGCAAAGCAGGCGCGACCGTTTCTGAACAAGCCTTCGGCATTGGATGTCAGTTATGCAAACGCAATGCTGACGTGCACTTACGGGCATCCGTTTATGGTTTATGAGCCTTTGGCAATGGGAATTTACAATCCGCAAGAAGCTTTCCGGCGAGTTGACGAGGTAAAAAAAAGCCGCCGTGCCGAAAATGATGCTTATGTATTTTTAGATTCAAAAGCGGACGTTGACATAAAATGGGAAAAAATTCTGGCTTCCAAGCCCGACATTATAAAAATCAGCCTGATCGAAGCGGAAAATTATGAAAAGTATTCGCTTTCCGGCGACACGATCAATAAAGGGCTTTCGCCTGAAATAGCGGCTTATGTGGTAGAAAAAGCGTATCAGGCAAAATTGCGGGTTTATGCACATATTGAAACCGCTTCCGATTTTCGCCTCGGACTTAAAATCGGCGTTGACGGGTTTACGCACGCGCCGTATTACGGTTGGAACGGAAGCCTCGCAACAAAACCGTCCGATGAGCTGAATTTGCAGGATATAAAACTTGCCGCCCGCAAAAAAATCGTCGTGATTCCAACCGCTCAACGAGGTATTTACGGCACAATGGACTTCGATGAAAACGGCAAAGGAACCATCGATCAGGAAAGATTCGTGCGTTTTCTGGAGCGGCAAAAAAGAACCTTCGGCGAAATGCAAAAAAACGGTGTGAGAATTGCGCTCGGATTAGATAATTTCGGAAAGACCTTGCTTCCCGAAATTTTGTATTTTCACGAAAACAAAATTTTCGATGCCTTGACTTTGCTGAAAATCGCGGTCGAAACCACTCCGCAAACCATTTTTCCCGAGCGAAAAATAGGAAAACTCCGGGCAAATTATGAAGCGAGTTTTTTGGTCTTGAACGGAAATCCGCTCACTGATTTCGAGCAGGTTAAAAATATCAACTTGCGATTCAAACAAGGCATTTTCATCAAATGAAACACTGTCTGTGTAATAATTCAGTTAGAACATTTTGAGTCAAACGGATGAACGATTTGCTGATTTGGTCACTTAAAAACGCACGTAAACAGACATTGTCATTAATCGAAGATTTAAGTGACGAACAAATGCGTTTGCAATCTGCAACGGGTGAAAATCCGCCGATCTGGATTCTCGGACATCTGCTTCTGGGCGATACTTATCTTTTGCATCTGCTCAATGTTAGTGAATTAAATGCAGATTTTACGGAACTTTTGAGCAAATACGGACCGCAATCGACGAACAGAAATTTCGATTCAAAACAGTTTCTCGTCAAAAGATTGACCGAAACGAATCTTTTAAGATGCGAAGCGGTTCGCCGAATGAACGACTTGAACAAACCGATGCCCGACGAAACATTGGCAAAAACGCAAGCAACAATCGCGCATCATTTGCAAATGCTCGTTTTCCACGAAGGAAATCATTGCGGTCAGCTTTCTTCGTGGCGAAAACTACAAGGACTTTCGGCGGTCAAAGGAATTTTTGCGTCTTGATGATTAAAATTTCAGTTTGTAGTTTTTGCAAAATCCGATTACGATAATAAACGTAGTTACATTTTGTAGTTACATTTTGTAGTTTATGGATTTTGAATGGGACGAAGAAAAACGCCTGTCGAATATTGAAAAGCACGGTCTTGATTTTATCGGCATTGAAAATGTGTTTGAAGGCGAAACGGCGACGATTCTCGATGATCGTTTCGATTACGGCGAAGAACGCTTCGTAACATTCGGATTATCGGAAGGTCGCGTGGTAGCGATCACACATACTGAAACCGATGCGATGATTCGCATAATCGGTGTAAGAAAGGCAACGAAAAATGAAGAAGAAAACTATTTCAAACAAATCGCAAACTGATTGGAAGCGCGTTGACGCACAAACTGACGAAGATATTGATCTGACGGAAACGCCCGAAATCCCGACCGAAATGTTCGCCCGCGCAATCGTCCGGCGCGGACTGAAAAAAGCACCGCGCAAAACTCAATTGACATTGCGCGTTGATAGCGAAGTTTTGGATTGGTATAAACGGCAAGGCGCAGGTTATCAAACCAAAATTAACGCACTGCTTCGCTCATATATGGAAGCACACGATTCTTAAAAGATGAAAAAGATCGAAGAATTAAACAAATCGAAATTGCCGATAGTCAAAATAGACAAATCGCTCGGCGAATACAAGGACAAAGTTCTCTTCAAAGAAAAAGTCGAAAAAGCCAACGAAACATTGAAAAATGTCGGCTTGCCGAAACCATTACAAAAATCGAAAGCATAGAAATTTTGAAGTGATTAAAGAAGAAGTTTCGGACAAAGTGATTTTGGATTGGAGCGAGATTTAAAGAAGAAATAATGATTGACTTTATTCAACTTAAAACAACTCTACAAGAACGATATTTTATTGAAAATTATATAGCAAAAGGTGCAATGGGCGCAGTTTATCGTGCTTTTGATAATCGCTTGAAATGCAATGTTGCAATTAAGCAACAGTTATTAGACCACGATGACTTTACGGTAAAAATGTTTCGGCGTGAAGCCGAGCTTTTAGCGAATTTAAAGCATTCTGGACTTCCAAAGGTTACAGATTTTTTCTTCGACGATGATAATTACTTTCTGGTAATGGAATTGGTCGAAGGTGAGGATTTACAAAGTATTCTCAAAAAAGGCGAAAGATTAGATTACGAACAAGGTCTATATTTTTTTGAGCAATTATTAGATATTTTGAACTATCTATACTCAAATAGAATAATTCATAGCGACATCAAACCAGCCAATCTTAAAATAGATGAAGATTTGAATTTAAAACTTATTGATTTCGGACTTGCTAAAGGCAGTTTCGGAAAAATCACAAGTGATGTTGACGCAATCGGCGGAACGCCGCTGTATATGTCTTTGGAACAAACTGAATACGGTCAAGGTAACGATTTAGAAATTTCGGAGAAGAGCGACATATATTCCGCTTGTGCAACTTTCTATCATTTATTGACAGGACAACCGCCTGTTTCTGCGTTTAAAAGATTAATAGAGTTAGTAAAAAATGATGATGAACCGTTAAGATTAGCCAGCGAAATTAATTCGGAAATACCAAAATCAGTTGCAGAACTTATTCATCAAGGAATGGAATTACTTCCACAATACAGAATTGAAACGGCTTTTGAATTAAAACAACTTTTACA
>DAITPE010000582.1:0-3649 GCA_036833775.1 Pyrinomonadaceae bacterium
TTTCGTTCTTCCGCCGCCGAAACTGCAAAAAAGTGAGTGTTTTCGACGTTTTCATCTTAATCGGAAAACATTTCGCGCCCTAATTATCGTTGTGAACGGCACAAAAATCTTCGTGATCGCTTCAAAACTCAATGTATTCTGCCGATAAAACCTCGTAATCTAACCAAAAAACTTTGCGACATTAGTAAAAAACATTGCGATTTAATAAAGTCGCAATGTTTTCTTGCTAAAAAACATTGCGACTTTATAAGAAAACATTGCGACCTTGCTAGATCGTAATGTTTTCTTACCAAAAAACATTACGACTTTACCAGAAAACTCTGCGACTTTAGTAAAAAACTTTGCGACTTAGTACAAAAACATTGTGACGACAACAAAAAACTTAGTTACAAGCATAGAAAACTTTGTTACAAGCATAGAAAACATTGTTACGAACGCAAAAAACATCGTGACGGGCACAGAAAACATCGTAACAATGCCGAAAAACTTTCGGTTTCAATCAAAAATCAGCCGTATTTGAACGTGTTTTGCCGATTTTTCATAAAGACGCACAGAGAAAGTCTGTTAATAATTTGCGGAAATGCCTGTAATGATCGAGCGTTAAGTCAAACGAGAAGAAAAAAAGTAGAAACGAAACTGTATATTGAATTCGCGCGTGTTTCTTCATTGAAATTACTACCCGAATAGGTGGTGATTTTTTTATACGGTTCGTCTAATCTCGTATTCAGGTATCAAACGGACACTTTTTATTCGGAAAAAACAGGAAAATAATATGAGCATTCAAAATGCGACAGGCAGAATTTCGTTTAATCGGCTTTACGACGGCGACACTTTGATCTTGCGGACTCAGAACAGCACGTATCAATTTACGCTGCTCGACATTACGACCAGACGCGGCGTTTTGCGCGGAAATTCTTTCGGAAATCAGTCGTTTACGGCAGTTTTGCTGAATCCGTTCGAACTTTTTACCGGCGCAAACATCCGTTTTCAGATTCAAACTGCGGAAGGTTTGGTCTATATGACGACTTCGCCGCTCAATTCTCTGCAAGCGATATGTAATTACGAAAATGCGTCGCTCGATTTTTATCCGACCGTTAAAATTACAGGTCAATTGGCAGGATATTCTTACTGAAAATTTCTTAAACTCTCCGAAAATTTAAGGCGAAATAGATTCGGAATTCGAGTTGCGAAAACATATTTGTGAATACAGGAAAAAAACAATTCGTAATTCTAAATTCTAAAATCTAAATTATCTTCCGTAAAAACTAACCTTTATCTAATTCGAGATTAATTTATAATGCAGAATTTAGAATTTAGAATTACTTTCTTTTTGCTTTGCCTTTTGAAATCAGTTCGAAAAAAACAAACGAAACAGCGCGACCAGAAAGACCGCGCTGAAAATGATTAATGCACCGATAAATTGATTGCGTGAAAGCTTCATTGATTTGCCAAAGGCAGCGCAAGAAGATGACCTTGATAAACGAAATAAACTTTTGCTTCTTTTTCGTCAACCCAAATATCCATCGAACTCAAACGAATGTCGGGAATCTGTTTCACAGGCAAAAAGGCGAAGGTTTTTTCGCTGTATTTACCGATCTCGGTCATTTTCGTTTTTGCGTTATAGATCGCCGCCCAATATTCGCCCGCTGTCGCCGTCGCTTGAAGCGGTCGGTAAGTCATCTGTTCGAGCGGACGAAATTCGCCTTTGACGAGTTGCGCCGCGCCCGTGTTTGCGTCCAAAACATAATATTCGGGCGTTTGCGGACTCGGATTCGGTTTCTTCGGTCTTCTTTCCGAAAGCGAAATATAACCTTCATCTTCCGCTTCGAGCGATCCGCCGCCTTCCGTTTCTTCTTCGTATTCGGGATTGCGGTTGCGATTATTCGTTCCT
Organism: Pyrinomonadaceae bacterium; assembly: GCA_036833775.1. Lineage (GTDB taxonomy): Bacteria > Acidobacteriota > Blastocatellia > Pyrinomonadales > Pyrinomonadaceae > JAJQRF01. The sequence goes on from DAITPE010000582.1 coordinate 1,892, forward strand.
TTGGCGCGGTAAAGCAGGAATTTATTTTGCGACGGCAGAAAAGCGATCGGCGTAAACGCATCGGCAGGCTGAATCGCAACCGGAAACTCTCTTCCGGTTTGCAGATTGACACGGACAATATTGACCGTATCTTGCCATTCCGCTCCGTTTTTAGTGACGACTACCCATTTTCCGTCTGCCGAAACGAGCGGATTCGAATAGCTTCCTTCTTTTATTTTAACAGGCGTTTGACCGGGCAAAACGCGAAACAGTCCGCCTTGCTGATAAAAATAACCCGTCCGAATTTCGCCGTTATTCGTGCGGACACGCCAAGCGCGGGAAGATTTCTCGATATTTGGCGCGGATTCGCTTTCCGCTGCGTCATTCAAAAAAGGCGTTTCCGCAGGCTGTGAAACGATCGTTCCGAGCTTGCCGTTTTCGAGATTGCGCCACGCGTAATGTGCAAAAGCCATTTCCTGACGGCGTTTTGCCATCAATTCATATTTTTGCGGCGTTTCATCTTGTTCGCCCGAGTATTGCAAACGAAATTCTTCGTTGATCGCTTTTTCGTTTTCCTCGCCTTTCACAACGTCTTCGACGAGAAAACGCAGATCGCCGTCTTTTTTCCAAACGCAATAGACAGGGAATTGGTCGTCAGCCAGCAAAACTTCCAAGCCTTTCAGCTTGTCAGCCAGCAAATATTTGAGTTTCAGATCGCTTTTCTTGAAATTTTCAAATTGTTCGATCAATTTTTCGATCACTTTCGGCGCATCGTAAACCGATTCGATAAAAACCCTGCGCCCGCCCGCTTTGCCGAACATGACGAATTCCGAAGAAGAACATTCTTCACACGAAGAACCGATATTCGCTAAACCGTCGATGTTGTTTTCAATGATAAAATGATAAAAACTCTCGTATTCCTTCGCCGTCAAAGTCCGTTCGCGGAAACGCGCCGCGTCTTCGTAAAAGGTGTAAACGATGCGGTCTTTATAAACTTTTATAACTTGCTGTCCGTTGTCGGCTTCGGGCAAATAGCCGAAAACCACCATCAAATTCGCGTCTTCTTTGATCTCTTTTTGCAGTTTCTTTTCGGCTTTGTTCAGTAGATCGGAATCGTCCGCCCAAAATCCGTAACCGTTGACGCTTTCAAACAGCGAACTCAAAACCGTCGAATCGTAAGCCGCGCTTCCGCTTGTATAAAATGCCTGACGCGCACCGAGAATCGAAACTTCGTTCGGACGATTTGCCAAAACCAAATTCCGCGCCGCAACACTGTCTTCGGATTCGAGATAGCGTTCGGCGGCAAGCACGAGCATTTTGTCGGGCGATTTCAGAAAACCGCCGACTTCATTGACGGGAAGCTTGGCGCGGATCAAACGCGCACAGCCGAGCAGGGAAATCTGCGCTTCTTTGTCCGCCGAACCGATAATGCCCGTATAATTCAAAGTGTCTTCTTTCACACACGCGCCGATGCCGCGCACAGTTCCGTTTGCGTTTTGCGTCAGATTAATCTGACTCGGAATCTTTTCGCGCACGTCCGTGCGTTTTGCCAATAAATTGATGACCGCATCTAAATTCGCTTCGCCCGTTTCGATCTGGCTTAACATTTCGAGATAAATCGCGCGACCTTGCCATTTCTGCATAATTTCGGAAAGCGTTTCGGCAACGGCAGGTTTCGTGCGGCGCAAAGCTTTGACGCGTCGGATCGCCCGCAAAACCAAACCTTCGGTCGGTTCGGTCTGATTGGCAACCGTCATACCGATGCTTATCTGAACGGGA
>DAITPE010000583.1:0-3621 GCA_036833775.1 Pyrinomonadaceae bacterium
TTTCCGACCGCGAATTCGGCTGAATGTCCGAAAAGTTTTTCAGCCGCTTTGTTCCAAATCCTTATTTCGCCTTGCGCGTCAACGGCAAAAGCCGCGTCTGCCGTTCCTTCCAAAAGTTTTTTTAATTGCCGCTCGATCATCGTTTTTTTTTGAAGAACAAATGTCACACGAGATTTTGCAAATGTCCTATTGCCCAAATTTCGTTTTCCGTGTCAAATGAATACTCAACGACACAGTGTATGTTTTGTCTTTAGAAAGACATACGGAGTTTCGTTTATTTTGAAACCGCTCCGATCAATCCCCCGAACAGCGGATTTTTTTGATTTTCAGTCATTGAAAAAACTGAAAAAAAATTCCCCCATGATAAGGAGATTTAGAAAATGAATAAAAAACTTAATTCAATCGCGCTAAGCGGTCTTTTTTTAATAATTTGTTTAGCGGCAACGGTTAATGGCGCGACAACGCTGCCGATTCTCTGGACAGGCGGCGGACTTTCGGCGGGAAGTGACAGCGCGGGACAAGCGGCGCGAATGACAACGGACGCTTCGGGAAATATCGCGATCGTTTCGGGTCCGTCGCTCGCTCGCGGACTCGGCGTAACTTCATACACATCTGCGGGAGTTTTGCGCTGGCAAAAAACCGTCAATCCTGTTTCGGGAACTTATACGGGTTTATGGATTTCCGCCGCGCCGAACGGCGATTTTGTTGCGCTCGGCGCAAATGTCGATTCACGCGGAAGTGTTTTCGGTTCGACGCTCGTGCGCTATTCAAATGACGGAACACTGCTCTGGAAAATCGATTCGACCGAACTGATTCTCTCGATCGGACGTTTACTCGTTGACGCAAATGGAAACGCTTATGTGCAATTAAATTCAAAACTTTACAAATACAGCGCAGCCGGAACATTGGTCTGGACAAATGCTTCGACCGGAGTTCCGAACGGCGGCGCGGCTTTAAGTCCTGACGGCGCAGACATTGTTTTGACCGGCGCGGCGGGTGGAAACTGGCGCATCGGCGCATTCGATACGGCAACCGGAATCAACCGCTGGCTCGTCGTTGCGCCCGAAGGAATTTCCGCAAACGATGTCGTCATCGATAACGGTCGCGTTTACGTCGCGGGACAAGGCGTAACGGGCGCAAGCACACCGCAGCTCGCTTATTTTTTGACCGTTATCGCTTACGATCAGGCAAACGGCACGAGATTGTGGCGAACTGATAAAAATCCGGTCGGCGGCACGAATTCGGCAGGTTTGCGCATCGCCAAAGCACCGGACGGAAGTTTGGTCGCAACGGGACAAACTCTGCGCGGATTTCTCGATTGGTATACGGTCGCTTTTGAAACAACGGGCGCAGTTCGTTGGGAAACGATTCGTGACGGCGGATTGAATACCGATGAAATTCCGCGCTCCGTTTTCGTTTTGCCGAACGGCACGACGGTCGTCACGGGAACGGGCGGACCTGCGCTTCCGGGCGGATTTATCCAAGGCGTGACCGCCGGATACAATGCAAACGGCTTGCTTTTGTGGGAAGGATTTTCGCGCCAAGCAACCGTTTGGGCAACGCCTTTGCCGAGCGGCGACGTTTGCGCGACGGGCGGTTATGATGCGCTCGTTACTTGTTTCGATGCGCCAAGCACGGGATTTCCGCCGCTCGAACCGGTTGCGATATTTACGGCAACACCAACCAGCGGAAACGCGCCTTTAACCGTTGCATTTGACGGTCGCGCTTCGTTAGGAGCAAACCAACTGGCAACTTGGAGCTGGACATTCGGCGACGGCGCAACCGGAAGCGGTTCGCAAGTTTCGCATTTGTATTCCGCACCCGGAAAATACACGGCATCGCTTGTCGTGACCGATATTCTCGGTTTGACGAGTTTTCCGCGCACGGTTTCGATCGTCGTAAACGCCGCGCCGCCGACATTGCCGACCGCGCCGACAAATCTTGTCGGAACGACGGCTTCGAGAAGTTCGATTCGTTTGAATTGGACAAATTCAACGACGGATCAAACCGAAGTCAAGATCGAACGCTGTAAAGGCGCAACGTGCATCAATTTTGCGCAAATCGCTTCGGTTTCGGGAACAGCGGCAACTCATACCGACACGGGTTTGGCAAACGGTACGAGTTATCGTTACCGCGTAAGATCAGCGAATGCGGTCGGAAATTCTCCGTATTCGGCAGTAATTACCGCAAAAACTTCAAAGAGATAATTTCAAAAGTTTATCTGTTTTTCAATAAATCTGCATAGTAAAATTCTGTGCAGATTTATTTTTATTCACCTTTTAGGGTCAGATAATTTTCACAAAAAATGCTGTATATTCGAAGTTTTCAGATATGCTAAAACCTAGCGGCTGACGTTATCTTCTGAAATTGGTATAAAATCTTAACGGATGTTCACCGTTCTCAAAGGTCTTTTGATGGTCGCCGCTATTTACGGCGGGATTATTCTTTTTCTTCATTACGGCATCAAACTAAAGGAAAAATTGCGGGAAAAGCGCGCTGCGGGAAAGCGGACTTTTAAGGAAAAGGAAATCCTTAAAATTTTGCTCGAATTGGATGACGCGACGCTCGATGAATTGATTTTTTTGTATAAAGAACAATTCGGTGCGGGCGCGGCGCGTTATGCGCGGAAAACTTATCAAAAGTGGAAAAACGGAAAAGTCAGTCCGAATCGGCAGACATTCGAGCGTTTTCTGATCCATCTGCCGAAAGTAATGGATTTTGATCTAAAATGCACCGTTTTGCGTCATTTGATGGAAGAATATGCGGCGAAAGACGCGCACGAATTGACTGTTTACACGGACGGTTGGGAAGAAAAATTAACACCGCTCGTTTCGCAAATCATCGAAAAAGCATACACGGCGCAAATCCCGCGCGAAGTCGAGCGAAAACTGCGTTGGCTTTCCGAAGGCGAAACGCAAGCCGCGCAGGAAATCTTGCGCCGTTCGCAAGCCGAAGAAGGAAAAATGATCGTTTCGATGCTGAGCGAAGAATTTCAAGCGATCGAAACTCTGTTTACCGAAAATTCCCGCAAACCGAAGGTCACGCACGAATTGAAATTTCCATACGGAACGATTACTTTAAATATCAAAAAGCGTTAGAAATTAGATGATTTGAACGCGGATCGGGCGGATTAGGCAGATTTAAATGGATTTTTTTAATGATACTCGCTTAATGTGCAATCTGAAACGAATTTTCGCCGACTTGATTTTTGAACTGTTTTTAAATTCGTGTTGATCCGCCAAATCCGTCTTATCCGCGTTCAAAAAAAATTATGGAAGAAGAAAATCAAGAGTTAGTGCCGAAAAAGCAATCGCTTTTTCCGCTTTCGGCGGAAGATATTGTCGATAATGCTTTGCAGAATCTCGACGAAACGCAGGCGCGGCGCGTGACCGAAAAAGCGGCAGACGAAATTGTTCGTTTAGCGGTCGAAAAACGCAAAGCCGAATACCGCAACAATGCCGCGCAAGATGAAATGCGGAATCTGATCAACAACGCCGAACTTTTAGACAAAAGTGTGGCGGATTATAAAATCAACAGCACTTTTGAAACTGCTTCCGGCACGACCAACGTCGAGATTCGCAAAGCTTCCGCGCTTTCACCGACTTTACTTATTGCAATTTT
>DAITPE010000584.1:0-3620 GCA_036833775.1 Pyrinomonadaceae bacterium
AAATCTATCGGACCGTTTTTTACTTGTAAAATCGCGTTTTCGGCAAATTTTCCGTCAAATGGCTGTAGATTTTCATAAGCTGCGCCGGCGCGGTCATATCCGGGTTTGGCATCGTAAACGAACGCGCGCCAAATAACGATTCCGCGATGCGGTTTCAAAGCCTCAACCAACATATTCGCGCCGTCAACGTGATTGCGGTTGTAAGTTCGCGGTCCGGGCTGACCTTCGCTGTTTGCTTTCACCAAAAAACCGCCGAAATCGGGAATCAATTGATAAATTTCGTCCGCTTTTTCTTTCCACCATTTTTTCACGTTTTCATCAAACGGATCGGCGGTTTTTAATCCGCTCAATTCCATCGGCGACGAAAAACGCGCGGAAAGAAAAACCTTGATTCCGTAAGGTCGAAAAACGTCGGCGATTGCCGCGACTTTCTTTAAATATTCAGTCGAAAGGATTTTCGAGTTTGCATTGACGTTATTTAAAACTGCGGCGTTAATTCCGATCGAAGCATTTGCACGAGCGTAATCTTTCAAACGCGCATCGACTTTTTCGGGCAATTCAGACCAATTCCACAAAGATTTTCCTGCATATCCGCGTTCGATCGAGCCGTCTAAATTGTCCCAATGATTCAGCATCCGAAGCTGAATTTTCGGTTTTTCGGAAATATTCAAATTTGAAATCGGCTGCGAAGTTTGCAAAAGACGCAGAAAATGAAATGTTCCGTAAAGCGTTCCGATTTCTGTATTTGCGGCGATGATCGTGACATTTTTGCCTTGTAATTTTGCTGAACGAATCAAAAATCCTTCGTTTTCTAAAATATTTAAAGGCAATTTTAATTTTTTAATTTCAAGGGAATTGTCCGGTGTTCCGATCAGCAAAGTTCCATTTTCGATTTTGTCGCCAAAAGATATTTCCGAGCTTAACAAACCGCTCAAAGCCGTTTTCAATTCCTCACGAATCGCTTCAATTATCGGTGAATTTCCGTCGATTTTTATTGATGAAATTTGATTTTTATAAAGCTTCGCGTTTGTTTCAGGCAAAGCGTCATATCGAAGCCATAAACGATAGCCGTCGTCGGCTTTTACGTTTGAAAATAAAAGAGTTATCGCAAATATTACGATCAAAATTTTTAACTTTTTATTTTTCGATTTTGCTTTTATGATCATTTTCCTTGAAATATTTTCTCGATATATTCCGGCGGTTTCGGCATTTGCAGATTTTTCCCTTTGCTGAATGCCCAATGCCCCAACCAATCAGAAGTCGGCGCGTAGCGTTCGGGAAAAACGTAAATTTCATCTTTCAAAGCTTCTTCGACCGAAATAAATTCATAGTTTTTCTTCTTGAAAATCTCGATTAAAGCTTCAAAATTATCGGCGTTCAATTCGTTTGCGTGCAGCAATAAAATCTGTTTCACGTATCTGCCGAAAAGTTCATTCGCGCCTTTTTCAGCCGCTTCGAGCGAATCGGCGACAAATTTCAAATAATCGTCTGAAACTCGTTTTTGAAATTTTTTATCTTTTTCCTTCAAACCTTTTTCGTAAGCCGTCAAAAACATCCAATCGTAAGTTCCAACCGTGACGGGAACTGCCGTGTAACCGCGTTCGCCGATGAATTTGCGAAATTGTTCTTCAAGTTCGCGCGTTTTTCCCATTTGCAAAAACGGATGCCGAAAATATCTTGGTTTCTGCGGTTTCAAAAGCATTTTCGTGACCGAATCGCCTTTGATAAAATCATCTTCAAAATCTGCTAAAGCGGCATTTGCAAAACCTAAATGCGAAAAAGTATGATTCCCGAGTTCGATTCCGCCGTCGCGCCACATTTTCAAAATAGCAATTCGTGCATCGGCTTCATTTGTCTGATAAATCAGCGATTCATTGATAAAACCGACCATCGGAATATTGTTTTTCTTTAGCGCAGAAACTAATTTTTCCGTCATTTTTTTCAACCGATTTTGTTCGATCGAAGGACCGTTGAGCGGCAGATCGTCGATCGTAAAAGCGATCTGTTTTGACTGCGCTGAAACGGAAATAAAACCGAAAATTAAGATTTGGAAAAGAAGAATTTTTCTCAACATTAGAATTCAAAAACGTCTAAACTATTGATAACGATACAATTTTACCTTTTGAATCGAAAACTTTCCCGTTTCCAAACGAATATGCCGACCTTGATGCGTCTGGTCGCCGTTCAGCCAACGTCCGCCCGACCATTTTCCGTTTTCAAACCGCCCTTCTTGAACCGAAAGCAAACCGACATTCAAATCACCGGGCGAATCAACCTCAAAAACCGTGACGAAACCCGTTCCGGCAAACAAAAATTCATCTTTTCCGAGCGCAATTATCAATCCGCCCGACGGCGGAACTGCTGTGTTTGAAACATTTGCGGCGCGTTCATAAGTTACGTCCAAAGCATATCCGTTGAAATAAAATCTCTGCGGTTTGCGTTGTTCGGCAGTTTCCGCCAAAACGCCGATCATTTTGTTTTTACCTTGATTTTCGATCAAAAGCGGTTCTAATTGTTTCAAAAGGTCGTAAGCTTCGGTCAGAATTTTATTCTCCGAATCTTCACCGTTTTCGATCGAAAACGGACTGAAACCGATCGCATCGTGTGCTCCGGCGGCGTAAAGCGCGTTGACTCCGGCGGATGTGTTGAATTGAATTTCGGGAATAAAAAGCGGATTTCCCGAACGATCGTATTTCCGCATCCATTCGCCGACATTAGGAAAGTAAATATCAGGCGCGAGAAAATCGATCTTCGGCGCACCGGCTCGCCAAATGTCCAAAAGATGCGGAAGCGGTCCGGCGGAAGGATATTGTCCGGGTTGATAATTCGGACGAATTAAAGCCGCATTAACAAACATCGGAAGCGGATATTCGGCTTTACCCGCTTCGGTCACGCGGTTTGTGTAAAGGGCAAAATACCAAGCCGTAAACATTTCTTCCGTCCGGACGCTTTGACCGAAAACCTCTTCCCAAGTTCCTTTCGTTTTGAAACCGTTCAATTTCCAAACTTCGTGAAATTCGGGAACGAGATTTTCACGGTTTGCCGTCAAATAATTTAACAATTCGGTTGGAACTTGCGATGTGTAAAGTTTATTTGCAATTTCACTGCGGTCGCGCGAATCTGGAATCATACCGATCTCGTTTTCGACTTGAACCATAATGACGGTGTTTTCTTTTCCGTCAAATTCTTTCAAATGCTTCATTAAAGCGCGAAAAGCGCGAGCGTCGGCGGCGACATTTTCTTCTGAAAAAGCAGACAAAATTTCCATTCCTTTGCCGTCACGATACTGCGAACGCGGAAAGCGTTTTTGATTCGTTTTTACCCAAGCCGGTGCGTAGCACGACATTGAATTTTTCCAAGAAGCGAACCAAAGCGGCACGATCTTTAAGTTATTTTTTCGAGCATCTCTAATTAATTCATCAATTAGAGTGAAATCGAATTTGCCTTCTTCGGGTTCGATCAATTCCCAGTAAAAAGGAACCAAAACCGTATTGAGATTCATTTTCGCAAGCTTTTCCCAATGCGGTTTCATATATTCCGCACTTGAAGAACTCGAATTTCCGAGTTCACCACCGCGAATCAGGAAAGGTTTTCCATTTACGATCAATTGTGTTGCCGTA
>DAITPE010000585.1:0-3597 GCA_036833775.1 Pyrinomonadaceae bacterium
ATTACGAAAATGTTTTTCAAAAAACTTAATTTACAGAGCCCTAGTTTCACCGCCGAGCAAAGTTAAAATTTCGCCCGAAATATAACTCGAATCTGCGTCCGACGCGAAAAACACATACGCCGGAGCGACTTCTTCGGGTTGTCCCGGACGCTTCATCGGCGTATCTGCGCCGTGTTTGGCAACTTCTTCCGCTTCCTTATCCGCAACATTCAGCGGCGTCCAGATCGGTCCGGGCGAAACACAATTGACACGAATTTGTTTTTCGACCAATTGCTGCGCGAGCGATTTCGTAAATGCGTGAATCGCGCCTTTGGTCGCCGAATAATCGAGTAATTCCTTATTTCCTTCGAGTCCCGTGATCGAACCAGTATTGACGATCACGCCACCTTCTTTCAAATATTTCAAAGCGGCTTTCGCCATATAAAAATATCCGAAAATATTGGTTTTGAAAGTCTTTTCAAATTGTTCGTCGTCAATATCGGTGATAATTTTTTGATGCTGCTGAAAAGCGGCGTTGTTTACCAAAACGTCCAATTTTCCAAATTCATCAACTGTTTTCTTAATCGCTTTCTGACAAAATTTTGAATCCTTGACATCGCCCGCAATCAATAAACATTTACGACCTTCTTTTTCGACGTGTTTTGCCGTTTCTTTTGCGTCGATTTCTTCTTCCTTCAAATAAACGATCGCCACGTCTGCGCCTTCGCGTGCATACAAAACCGCGACCGAACGACCGATTCCCGAATCGCCGCCCGTAATTATTGCAACTTTATCCTGCAATTTTCCCGAACCTTTATATTTCGGCGCGAGAAATTCGGGTTTCGGATTCATTTCCGCTTCGATTCCCGGTTTCGGCTGATGCTGTGCGGGCATCGGCGACTTTGGTTTCTCCTCTTGTTGTGTTTTTGCTTTCTGACTTTTTGCCATTTTTCCTCCCTTGCTCGTAAAAAATAAAATGCGGAAAGTTTAGCGTTTTGAATTACTAAACTTTCCGCAAAATTTTTAGTTTTGATTAATCTTTATCGGCTGATTTTTTTCTGCCAGAACCGCTTTGCTTGCCGCCGCCGTCTTGTTTATTGACGGTTGCCCAAGCGCGTTTTTCGGCTTCATCTTCAGAAACTCCGCGTTTTTCGTAGCTTTCTTCGATGTGTTCAGCCTGTCGTTTTTGTTTGTCGGTATATTTGTCTTTGTCACCTCGCGGCATAACTTCCCTCCTTGAAATAAAAAAACTTAACTTAAAATATTCCTGCGGAACGCTTCCGCAATGACTTTTTAAGTCTTGCAAATCTTATTCCTTCGAATTTCGTTTCGTTTTCAGACACAGACAATTTTTCGATCTCGACCTTTTCAAAAATCACATTTAATTCTTCGTTTTTTTTCAATTCGTTCGAATTAAAAATCATTCTTTCGGATTCCAAAGCAACTGCATTGCCATTCATAAATCTTCCTCCCTAGATAAAGCCCTTGTTCATTCGGCAAAATGTCATCTTTCAGACATTTCAGCCATTACTTTTCCGATAAAACAAGCATCTCACAGAAAGCTGAAAAGGAAAAGAAAAATTTTACGCGCAAGCAGTTAATTTACGGTGAATTTTTCGTTGACAGTCTGCAAACCTTTTAGTAGCTTTGTCTTATACAAAAATTCACGAAAAAGGAAATTTATATTGAGTAATTTAAGAAAATTGGAACTTCCGCCGCAAGGCTTGAAAACACTCTTCGGAGTTCAGGATCAAAACATAAAATACTTGGAATCTCTGCTCGACGTTTCGATCGGCGCACGCGGAAACGAGCTTCTCATCGATGGCGATCCGAAGGACATCGAAACGGTCGAAAACATTCTGCGCGATTTTGCCGAGCTTTTCGACGAGGGCAATCAATTCTCCGACAAAGAACTGCGCGACGCTTTCAAGCAAATTGCCGAAGACACGGCTTACAGTTTGAAGGATTATTTTACGCGCGCGCGTTTCAATCCGTCGGGCAAAAAAGCCGTCGCACCGAAAACCGCGAATCAGCGGCATTATATCGATGCAATCGCAAAAAACGATCTGACTTTCGGCATCGGTCCGGCAGGCACGGGAAAATCATTTCTCGCCGTCGCAATGGCAGTGCAGGCTTTGTTTTCCAAACAAGTAAACCGAATTATTTTGACGCGTCCGGCGGTCGAAGCAGGCGAAAAACTCGGATTTTTGCCCGGCGATTTGCAGGATAAAGTCGATCCGTATTTACGTCCGCTTTACGACGCGCTTTTCGATCTCGTCGATACCGAACGAGTTACTAAAATGCTCGAAAAACGAATCATCGAAATCGCGCCGCTGGCATTCATGCGTGGAAGAACTTTAAACGATTCGTTTATCATTCTCGATGAAGCGCAAAACACGACGGGCGAACAGATGAAAATGTTCCTGACGCGCATCGGTTTCGGCTCGAAAGTCGTTGTGACAGGCGATATTACGCAGGTCGATCTGCCGCGCGGACAAAAAAGCGGACTTCGTGAAGCGGAAAGGATTTTGCAGAATATTTCCGAGATCGAATTCGTTTATTTCGGCAAAAAAGACGTCGTTCGTCATCGCCTCGTGCAATTGATCGTCGAAGCATACGAAGAACATACGGAAAAAACCGATTCCGACTAAAAAGCCTGAATAAACATTTTTTATGATCGCCGCTTTTGATGTTCACTATGTAAATGATACGGCTTCGACGGCTTGCGTTTGTTTTGAGAATTGGACTGATTCCGTTTCAACACAAGATTTTGTCGAGGAAAAACACAACATTGCGCCTTACGAATCGGGGCAATTTTATAAGCGCGAACTTCCCTGCATCGTTTCGTTGCTAGAAAATAATAATCTGCAACCGGATATTATCGTGATCGACGGCTACGTTTGGCTCGACGAAAATCGAAAAGGTTTAGGCGCACATTTGTTTGAAAATTTGGATCGAAAAATTCCGATCATCGGCGTTGCGAAAACCAAATTTCAAGTTCATCCGAAGCTGCGCGAAGTCTTTCGCGGAAACAGTCAAACGCCTTTGTTTGTTACGGCGGTTGGCTCGGATGTGGACGAAGCGGCTGATCTAATCAAACAAATGCACGGAAATTTTCGGCTTCCAACGCTGTTAAAAAGAGCCGATATGATTTGTCGCGGAACGATCACTTTGTAATTTCAAAATGCACGAAATCCTTAATAATCAACGCAAAATTAAAATCGATTTGAAAATATTTTCAGATTTTTTGGAAAAATGTCACGAAAATATTTCCGACGCGGAAAAAAGATCGGCGGCGATCGCTTTCGTTTCCGACCGCAAAATGCGCGAATTAAACCGTGATTTTCGCGGAAAAGATAAAACGACCGACGTTTTATCTTTTCCATTCGAGGCTGACGAATTTGACGAAACGGACGATTTTCTCGGCGACATTATCATTTCGCTCGAACAAGCCGCACGGCAAGCCGCCGAAAATAATCTCGAACTCGAACTCGAAATCAAACAATTAATCTTGCACGGAATTTTGCATCTTTGCGGCTACGATCACGAAACCGACAACGGCGAAATGAATTCGCGCGAACTCGAATTACGCGACAAACTGAACATCAATCAATAAAC
>DAITPE010000586.1:0-3595 GCA_036833775.1 Pyrinomonadaceae bacterium
TGAAAAGCCTGTCTTCGTAATAGATGACAGGCTTTTCAGCAGACCAAAAGCGAATTGGATTCAAAGTAAAACAAACTTCAGTTTGTTTATCGATTCAACCAACAAGTCCTTGAAAAAAAAGTAGCGCGTTCGCTTAAGGAAATGAACAAACTGAAGTTAGTTCGACATTTCTCGAAGTTTGAATATAGTTTCTTAGGCTGTATTGAAATTTGAATTTTCAGGCGGCTTTCAGCCGTCTTTCGCCGAAGGCGTGGTTAGCCGGCGCGGTTGGTTTAGATAAATTGATTTCAGGACGTTTTAACGTCCTTTTATTTTGGCTTAAGCCGTTTCCAAGCACGTTAAAACGCGCTCTATTTTTATTTAAAACTGACCGCGCTCGTTTACGGACGCGGCTAGTTACCGCGAAACACGGAAAGCCTGTTCAAACAGGCTGATTGAACTGTCAACATAGCCTAGTCACTTTACTTAAAACTTGCGACAGTTTTACTAAAGGCAAAGAGTTTTATAAAGGAAAACAGAACATTTCCGAAGGGAAACGAATGGTTTCAAAAGGGAAACAGTTCACTTTAAAAGGGAAATGAATGGTTTCCCTTTTCATATCTTCTGTTTTAAAAGGGAAACGAACCGTTTCCCTTTTCACATCTCTTATTTCCCAAGGGAAATGAACCGTTTCCCTTCTTATACTTCTTATTTCCGTTTTAATAAACAGTTTACAAAAAAAGGAACCCGACCTTTCAATCGTGTTCCTGAAATTTAACTTTAAAGAATTAACTTATTTTGCTGGTGCGCGTAATCCGTGCATATATTCAGCAAAGGCTTTGGCTTCTTCTTTGGTCATTCCTTTTGCTTCATAACCCGGCATATTCGGCGGTTTTTCGGCGGTTTTGCCTTTTAAGATGATGTCTGTATGTTCTTCGACGGTCTTGGTTGCGTCGAAATGCTTCGACGCGTCGGCACCGTGACAAGCTTTACATTTCGTACCGTAATCAGCGGCAACATCGCCGGCAACGGCTTTAGTTAAGACTTTTGGTTGAAAACTGAAGACAGCGACGACTAATAATGCGAAAACTGCCAAAGCGGAAAGTTTGATATTATTGATTTTCATTTTTCTACTCCTTTAACTTTTTTGATCTCTGATCTTCAGAAATCTCGTTAATCTACTTTAAAAATATCGGGGAAAGATTTTTTTAATACTCGGCAATTTTTATTTGCTGCCGAATTTGCTGTTCGTATGGCATCGTTTACAATTTGCGAAATTTTCGCCGAATGCCACTTCGTTGTTGTGACAATTTACACAACTGAATCCTGATTTGACTTGCCTGTGCATCGCCACTGTCGGCGCACTCATTTGTCCTTTCTGCGACGTGTGACACGAATCGCAGTCGAAACCCGAATGTTTCTTATGATTGAAATTGCCTCCGATCGTCTGCGGCGGCGGCGCGATGTTGTTCTTGCTTCCCGATTGATGGCAAGTGAAACATTTGCCGTCCGTAAAACTGCCGCCGCCTTTCATCGGCGAATGACATTGGAAACAAGTATTATGCGCGGTCTGCGTATTCGGAATCGTAAACGTCGCGCCGCTTCCGCCTTGTTTATGACACGTCGCGCAATTCGTTTTGCTGTGAACGTCGTGGCTGAACTTGATGCCGAAAGCCGCGCTTTGCACTTCCGTGTGACATTTGCGGCAATCGCTGAAATTCGTCGCGCCGAAAGCTCTCTGCCCGTTGTGGCAGGTCGCACAATTATTGTTCGCGCCCGAATGCATTCCGACGTTGATCTTCGACATCGCGTTTCCGCTCGAACCGTGACATTCCTGACAATTCAATTTGCCGTGACGCGTGTGGCTGAAATTAAAGCCGACGTTCGTAAATTCGGCGGAAATCCGATTCGGTTTTCCGGGTTCGTGACAGGTCGAGCAAGAACCGATGCTCTTTTCGCCGACCATTTTGTCCGACGTGTGACATTGGAAACAAGTTTCGTGCGCATTCACACCCGACGGAATTGCCATATTTGCGCCTGCCGTTTTGTGGCAAGTCGCGCAATTCGTAAGTTTGAGATGTGCCGAATGATTAAATTCCATTTTGAATGTTGTCAACGACGGAAACTTTTTAACTTCGCCGGTTTCGACGTTCGAATGACAGATAGAGCAAATATCGTGCCGCTGATCTTTAAATTGCTGTGCGTGGCAGCCTGCACAAATCTGATGCGATGCAAATCGCGGTTTCGGAGATTCTTCGTTTCGCTGATGACAAAGCAAACACGGAACGGTCGAATGCCGTCCTTCGGTGTGTTTGAAAGTCTTGAAATCGAGATTCGTCATATCGCTGAAAACCTGTTCGGGATCGAGCGGCTTAAACGGGTCTTCGGGTGCTTTTTTTTCTTGAACGGTGCTCGTGCAGGAAACGGCAAAATATCCGATCATCAAACAAAAACCAATTAAAACAACAAGCTCGCGCAAACGTAATGAGTTTGGCTTAAGTGCTTTTTTATGTTGTTTTTGCTGTTTCATTTACCTTCCGTTAATCACCGTTTGCCGCGTCTTCGACGGCTTTGAGATGCGAAGCGGGAATCGCCGATTTTCCATAAGAAATGTGACATTTTACGCATTCGAATTTCGCATTTTTATTTCTTTGATCGATCTCGTAATTCAAAATTCCGCCGTCTGCCAAAGTTCCCGTAATGTGACATAAATTGCACGAGCTGATCGAAACTTTCTTGGTTTTGAAGTCATTCGTTTTCAGCGAATTTACATTATGACAAGCCGAACAGCTTTGATCGGCGTGACTTTCAAATTCGTGTCGGAATTTTCCGGCTGAAAATCTCGAACTCCAGATGTCCAACAAAATCTTGTCCGTAATTCCCATTTTTTCAACCAATTTCGCGTCAAAATCGGGCGGCGGCAATGTTTCTTTCAATTTGTGGCAAGTTCCGCAATCTTTCGGCGCGGGATTCATTCCACTGTCTTCCGAATGACACGTAAAGCAAGTCGTATGCCCAATCGGTGCGGATTTAAAAGTTCCCTTTTTTATCCAATAATTTTCGCCCAAATCTTTCGGCGGTGTTGTCAGATATTCATCGCCCGATTTTCCTTGCGGTTTGTATGTTTGATGACAAACGGCGCAGCTTTCTTCGGCGCGACGTGCACTTGCGCGAACGTATAATGCACCGTAAGTATTCTGTTTGATAGGATTATCGTTTCGGCTGACGATCTCGACGTGGGTTTCGTGCGGAAACGCAACTTCAAACGCAGACGATGTATTTTTGCCTTTCGGCGACGCGTCGAAAAGCTCGCGCGGATTTTGGAAAGGATGCCGCGAACTGTCGTTCGGTGAAGGATTTACGTGACAATTTGAGCAAATTGCAGGCGGTTTCCCTTTGAAAAATTGATCGCGGTGACAATCCAGACAAGTTTCGTGTTTAGGATAATCGGTCACATCGGGAAAAGCCGCGTCTTTACTGCGGACTTTGTCGAAATTCGCGGTCGGAACTTTGTGGCAGGAATTGCATTCCAAGCCCATATCGCCGACGTGCGTATTGTGTGTAAACTTCTTGTATTTCGATTGATCTTCGACAACCGCCGGTTTCGTTTTCGGTG
>DAITPE010000587.1:0-3575 GCA_036833775.1 Pyrinomonadaceae bacterium
AAAAGCATATCCGAAGCTTTCTTGCCCGATTTTTCTTCATATACTTCAACGAGTTCGAGGCGCGAAATATTTTCCATCAAAACTCGCGGATTAAACG
This sequence comes from Pyrinomonadaceae bacterium, assembly GCA_036833775.1. GTDB lineage: Bacteria > Acidobacteriota > Blastocatellia > Pyrinomonadales > Pyrinomonadaceae > JAJQRF01. The sequence continues at coordinate 98 of DAITPE010000587.1, forward strand.
GCATATTCAATAATTCCGCGCCCGATTCTTTCGACATCCAATACGCCAAACTCGAACCCAAATCCATTAAGGGCGAGCCGATCGTCGTCATTTCCCAATCCAAAACGGCGACGATCTCGGTCAAATCTTTCGGATTCAGCATCACGTTGTCGAATTTATAATCGTTATGAATCAGCGATGCGCCGTGTGATTCGGGAATTTTTGCATTGAGCCATTCGATTGATTTTTCAAGTTCAAAATGTTCGTCGGTTTTCGCGTTGAAATATCTTTTCGTCCAGCCTTCGACCTGTCTTTTGACGTAACCCTCGGGTTTTCCCAAGTCTTCCAAACCGATTTTTTTATAATCGAGCGCGTGAAGATTTGCCAGATTTTCGATAAAAGATTCGCAAACTTTTCGCTGTAATTCGCCTGAACTTTCTAAAATCTCAGGTGATTTTCCGCGAATTATCAAACCTTTGCGGCGTTCCATTAAATAAAATTCACAACCGATCACGCTTTCATCGTCCGAATAAAGCAAAGGCTTCGGCGCAGGCGCGTAAACTGCCGAAAGTTTCGACAAAACATTAAATTCACGCGACATATCGTGTGCCGATTTGACTTGATTGCCGAACGGCGGACGGCGCAAAACATATTCATTTTCTCCGATCTTTACACAATAAGTCAGATTAGAATTGCCCGACGGAAATTGTGAAATCTTGATCTCGTCGGTTTGTAAATTCAATTTTTCGCGCAGAAACGCTTGCAGATTTTCCGCGTTCAGTTCTTCGCCTTGCCGAATCGGTTTTGTATCAGACATAAAATTGCATTAATCGAAAAAGTTAATGCAATTTTATGCCGAAATCCGTTTTTCTGACAAAGTAACGAATGAGTTTTTATCAAGGTTTGAAATTATACACGATTACGCCTTCGACACGGACGGGTTTACCGTTGACGATTGTCGGTGAAAATCTCGCTTTTACGGCGGCTTCTTCGGCGGAATAATAAAATAATTCGTTGCCGCTGACGGCTTCGGCGGTGACGACTTTGCCGTTTTCATCAACTGTGACCTCGACCGTTACTGTGCCGCTTGCGCCTTTTTCGCGGGCTTCTTTCGGAAATGGCGGTTTCGGCAAACTGATTGCTTTTCCGTTCAAAACGCCGCCTTTGAAAACTTGTGAATCAGTCAAAGTTATCGTCAATGTGTAATCGATCGAACTATTTTCGACGGCTTCGGCTCCGTAAACGAAGATTTTCCAATTTGCCGAAAAATCAAAAAATTCGTCTATTTCTTTGCTGTCTTCAAACGAGATCGGGTCGCTTTCCTCTTCTGCCGCAAGGTCTTCGAGCGCAAAATATACATCAGGATCGTTTGCTGTCAATTTTATCTGTAAACGCTGATTTTTCTTGATTTGCAGAAAATATTCAGGACATTTTTTGATGTTTCCTTTGACCGTGACCGTCTTGCTTTTTGCAGGAAAAACAATCGGTTTCGGATGACAAGTTTGCGAATTTGCCGAAATGCAGAAAGTTGAAATGATGATCGTCAAAAATATTGTTTTAACTGTCGTGTTCATTATATTTCTCCTTGATTTTGCTTTGATTAAACGGCGTTATTGACCAAATTTATGTAACTGTCCCAATTCCAAACCGAATTCGGACAGCCCGTGTGTGTTGACGAACGAAATTCTTCCGTGTGACCGCGAATTCCGGGCGCGAGTGGTGTCGTGTTATGTTCGATCGGAATGTTGTGGCGCGTACAAAGTGACTTCACCAATTGCGCCGATCGTTGATATTGAACGTCGGTGATCTGCGAATGACTGCTGCAAACGTGTTCGATGCCGATGCTCATTTGATTGTGCGCGGTTCGCAAATTTGCACAATGCGCCGCCGTGTTGGCTTCTCTCACCATTTGCACGATCGTGCCGTCGCGGTCAACGATATAATGCGCGCTTTTGGTGTGCGACGTGCTTAAAAATTCATTGACCGCGCTCGATAAATGATTGCCGCCCGTAATGTGAATCACGACGAATTGAACTCTGCGCGGCGACGCGTGTTCGAGAAAACTCGGCGATTCGACAAAATACGCCGCGCCCGCATAATCCATTTCCGTTCTTTCAAATCTTCTTAATCTTTCCCACCACATTCGCAAATTTCTCCTTTAATTCTGTAAAAAGGGAAGACAAACTTTTGCGTTTCGTTTTGCCTTCCCCGTAAAACTTATCGGTTGCGTGAAATCGTAACTTTTACTTGATATGCACCGCTGTTATCATCGGGTGCGTCGTCGTTGACGGTTAAATAAAGCATTCGGTTTTCAGTCTGTTCGGTTAAAAATTTCTTGTGAACATATTGTTGGCAGTTATTGATTCCGGCGGGCGCGTGCCGGTTGCGCTTGTGCCGGTGACAGAGCAGGTAACGCTACCGGAAGCCACGAAGCTGACCGTATAAGTTCTCGATGCGCCGATGGTGGTCAAGGCGATTTCAGGCGGTATGCTGCGGCTGATCGAACGAAAACCCGAAAAGCAATTTAAGTTTGTGATCAGACCGCGGTCATTGCCGACATTGAGAATAGTGATCTGAACTCCGCCGGATGTCGCGGTCACATTTGTAATATCGAAATCGGGTTCCGCAAACGGGAGTGCGGTAAAGTGGAGCGGAATGCTTGCGAATCGGCGTTCGCCCGTAAAGAGGATTCCGACACCGTAAAAACGCGTATCTTGTTCGGAATCGTAAATTAAGGTTCCGCCGAGACGAACATTGAACGAACGCATATCCCAATTATCGTAGGTGTCGAAAGGTTGACCGCTGCGCGGCTGTCCGTTGTGTGAAAGTTCGACTCTGTTTACCTCTGTCGGTAAAAGCACATCGCCGCGCTCCGTAAAATCGACCGGAATGGCGACCGACGAATTGCTGGCGAGACCGTTTGATATTGTTCTTCTGCGGACCGTACCGTCGCGTAGAAATAATGCCAGACTTGCACTGTTTCCGCTTCTCAGATCGTCCGTGCCGGTTCGCACATTGACCATAACAATTTGTGCATTGACCAAAGCCGGTGCAATTGCAAATACAAAAGCGAAAATAAGCGGGACTAAAGATTTGGCAGGAGCCGAATCTTTTATTTTTGCCTTTTTCAGTGTTTAGTTTGTTGTTCATATTTTCTTCTCCTTCTTTTCGATTCTTTTTCAGGGAGTTTGCCGATGCTTTCACAAGTTTGTTTACATTATGATTGGCAGACAGAGAAAAAGCTTTGATTTTGCGTTAGAAAAATGTTAGATTTTTGTTAGAAACCCTAATGAATAAAACAACTTACGAGTTTGGTGAGTTTTTTCTCGACTTAAACCAAAAACTTTTACGCAAAAACGGTCAAGTAATCTATTTACAACCGAAAGTTTTTGATTTGTTAGTTCATTTTGCCGAGCATCACGGTGAACTCGTCACGCGCGACGAACTGATGAAAGCGGTTTGGAAGGATTCTTTTGTTGAGGAAACCAATCTCAGATTC
>DAITPE010000588.1:0-3574 GCA_036833775.1 Pyrinomonadaceae bacterium
TCGAAATTATCGGCTGGATCACGCCCGCCGTATCGCACGTCGGCGCACTTCCCGCATCGGGCATTTCTTCAAAAATACAGCGCAGACACGGCGTTTCGTGCGGAAATATCGTCATCGAAGTCCCGTAAGACGAAACCGCCGCGCCGTAAATCCAAGTTTTGTTCGATTTTACGCAAGCATCGTTGATCAAATAGCGAATCTGAAAATTGTCTGTTCCGTCTAAAACAAGATCGACATCTTTGACAAAACTTTCGATATTCGAATGATTTACGTCCGCGACGATGGCTTCGACCGCGATCTCCGAATTGATTTCCGCGATTCGATTTTTCGCTGCGACCGCTTTCGGCAATCGTTCTTTCGCATCCGCTTCGGAATACAAAGTTTGCCGCTGCAAATTTGAAAACTCGACAAAATCGCGGTCAACTATTCTCAGAAAACCGACTCCTGCACGCGCCAAAGTCTCCGCGTGAGCCGCGCCGAGCGCACCGCAGCCGACGAGCAAAACGCGCGAATTCAAAAGCTTTTCCTGACCGTTTTTGCCGATTTTATTAAACAAAATCTGGCGGCTGTATCTTTCGTTCATAAACTGCAATTTCAGATTAGCACAAACGGCAAACGCAGTTTAAGTTACGGCAAAGAGAAGATTTCAAATATCGGTCGGACTATTTTTGCAATCTGAAGCGTTGCGCTTTGTCACGAAAATTTTGCGGAAAAGCGGACAATTCAGGTGAAATTTTTAGAAGGTTTTATCTAAATATCTTTACTTGGATATAGTTTTAAGAATATAATTTACCTGTAATTCCAACAGTTTCCTGATTTCGTCGAAAATCTTTTTCGATTTCTCCTTCTATCATTTTTTTCATTTCCGTATAAGGAAAAATTTTTATGTTTACAATAAAATCCAGATTCCAAACTTTCGTAAAATTATTCGCATTATTAATTTTTGCAGTTTCCATAAAAGCGTTTTCGGGAGAAGTGGATACATCGTTTAATCCGTTTGCGCTGAGGGCGAACGGTTCTGATCCGATAAATTTGAAAATAGTCAAAACTGTTCGGCAACCCGACGGCAAAATCTTAGCGGTCGGGAATTTTTCGGTTGTTGACGGATTCTCCCGCACAGGCGTGGTCAGATTCAATGCCGACGGAAGCGTTGATCCTACATTTAATCCGCCGGAAATTTATAATTATGAATATGTACCTTCAAATTCAAAAAATCCGGCGACTATTTCTTCTATTGCCGTCCAAAGTGACGGGAAGGTAATTATTGTCGGTGATTTTACAAAGTTGAACGGCGTATTGCGTCCAAAAATCGCACGGTTAAATGCCGACGGCAGTCCCGATACGGTTTTCAATTCCACCTTATCGAATACTATTTCGGATTTTCCATACGATGTCGGTATTCAGCCGAGCGGAAAGATTCTGATCGGCGGCAGTTTATGTTATACGGCGAATTTCACACGGTGTGCTTTGATTAGGCTGAATTCGGACGGATCGCTCGATTCGGATTTTATTGCTTCGGGAAATTACGGAAAATTATCGGTTACTGAAAACGGTAGTTTTTATTACGTAAACGGCGGTGTTTTGAGAAAATACGATGCCAACGGAAATGTGGACGGTTCATTTACTCCGGCAACGATCAATTTTTTCAATTCCGGCGGAATATTCGATATTCTGGCTGATACGGACGGAAGTGTTTACGTTGTCGGAGATTTTACCTCGGTAAACGGATTCGGAATACGCTATCTCGTAAAATTTCAATCGAACGGAGCGATCGATACCAATTTCAACAGCAGCGGCAGCGGTCCAAATCGCGCTTTGTCAGCGATTCTAAAACAAGACGACGGAAAATTAATACTCGGCGGCAGTTTTACTTCGTATAACGGCGTTGCTAAACCGCAATTGGTCAGAATCTCTGCGACCGGAGAAATTGATAATACATTTAACTATCCGGGCAATGACGGAACAGTAAAAATAATTGTTCCGCTGACAAATAATAAAATTCTCATCGGCGGTGAAAACAGTGTTTGGGACAGATTGGAACGGCTTGAAAGTAACGGGACAAAAGATACTTCTTATACGACGAGACCAGCAGGAAGACCGCTCATCAATGCCGTTGCCAAACAAGCCGACGGTAAAATTTTGGTCGGCGGCAGATTCACGGTCGGAAACGGGCAAGTAAGAAACAATCTTGCCAGATTCAATGCGGACGGAAGCATCGATACGAGTTTTAATCCGTTTTCTACTGATTCGACCTTATTTGTCGTAAATGATCTGAAAGTGTTGAGCGATGGGAAAATATTGGTTGCTTCTGACCGAGGCTATGGCGTTGTGCGGCTCAATTCGGATGGCTCGAAGGATACGACTTTCAGCACAAGCAATACATTTAACGGCATTTACAACGGACTTGCCGTATTGCCTGACAACAGTATTATTGCGGTCGGAGTTTCAGGACTCAGAAAGCTGACTTCGAGCGGTGCTTTAGTTTCCGGTTTCAATCAATCGCATCAATTTTTAGGAGTTTCCGGTTTTTCCGGGGCAGCCTTCAAAACGGCGATTCAAGCAGACGGAAAAATTATCGTGGTAGGAGAATTTACAACGGTAAGTTCGGTGGCACGTTCCCGCATTGTCCGATTCAATACGGATGGTTCGATCGATTCGACTTTTAACTCCGTTCTCGGAGCAAACAACCAAATAAACGATGTCGAAATTCAACCTGACGGAAAAATCGTGGTCGTTGGCTATTTTACGGGATTGGGCGGAAGTTTAACCGTCAAAGGGGTCGGACGATTTAATTCGGATGCAACGATCGATACTTCATTTACGCAAACCGTGAATGAAAACGTCGTTTCGGTCGAACTTCAAACGGACGGCAAGATTTTGATCGGTGGTGCTTTCACGCAGGTCGGAACCGATCTAAGAAGCGGTCTGGCGCGTTTGAATGCAAACGGCGCGGTCGATACGAGCTTTCAGGTCGGAAAGGGAACAAACGGAGCTGTCAATGATCTGGTCGTTCAAGACGATGGTAAGATCGTGACAGTCGGCGAGTTTACTTTATTCAATAATGTTTCAAAAGTAGGTATTGCCAGAGTTCTTAATAATTCGACGCAACAACTCGGCACACGTTTCGATTTCGACGGCGACGGACGTGCGGATTTGGGAGTTGTCAGACCGTCGAGTTATATCTGGTATCAGCTTTTGGGAGCAAATTATAATTTCAATTGGACGGCTTACGGCACGGCGAATGATGTTTTGACTCCGGCTGATTATGACGGCGACGGCAAGACCGATATTTCCATTTTCAGACCTTCGACGGGACAGTGGGTTTACGGCACACAGCAATTTGTGACGACTTGGGGGCAATCAGGCGATATTCCGCTTCCTTCCGATGTTGACGGCGACGGCAAGGCTGATTTCGTTGTCTTTCGTCCATCGGATCGAACTTGGTATCGATTTACGAACGGTAACGGCGTTTTTACTTCGGTTGCATTCGGCGCGGTCGGCGATCAGCCTGTCATCGGCGATTTCGACGGCGACGGCAAGAGCGATCCGGCAGTTTTCAGACCTTCGACAGGCG
>DAITPE010000589.1:0-3571 GCA_036833775.1 Pyrinomonadaceae bacterium
CTGCGCCGATTTCGAGAAAATTTGAGGAGAAATTTCAATGAACGTAAAATTCCCCGTTTTACAAAAAATGCTGAAGCTATTCGTTTTGACAGCGGTGATGCTGTCCGCCGTTTCCGTTTTTGCCGACACGCCGATCTGGTCGATGAAGGGCGCGAAATGGTATTCGATGATGGAAACCGGCAACGTGATGGTCGGGATGGATAAATCGATCGCAATGCTCGACGGCGCGACGGGCAAACAGCTTTGGACGCGCAACGATCTCGGCGAGATAAAGGAAGACGAATACAACGAACTGCCCGGAACGCCTTTGATCTTGATCGCCGACAATTCGGGCTGGGCGCAGCGCAAAACGAAGCTGACCGCGCTCGACACTTTGACGGGCGCAACCGTTTGGACGACCGACAAAATGCTCGGCTACACAGTCGAAGTTTCGCCCGTTTACAAAAAAGATATGCTCGTCTTTTTGACCATCAAAGACAACCGAATGAACAAGGACAAGCCCGATATTTTTGCTTTAAAGATGTCCACGGGCGAGCTTCTTTGGCAAGGCGAATACACCGAAAAGGTCGATCTTTACGGCGTTGAAAAGAAAAAACGCGGCGGCGCGGGCGCGATGCTTTTAGGTTCGGGCGGCGGACGTTCGGACAGATTCAACCTCGACGGCGAAAATCCGCCGATCTTTGACGGCGATTCGATGTATATGACTTATGCGGGTCTGCACCGCTACAATCTCGAGGACGGAAAATTGGTCTGGAAAACCGTTTACGACGTGACCGACGGAAGTTTGAAGAATACGAACGGTCAAGCCATCATCGACGGCGACACGATCTACACTTCCGCCCAAGGCATCATTCGTGCGATCGACAAAAACAGCGGAAATATCAAATGGACGACGAAGGATTTCGGCAAAGGCGGAATCGCCGAAATGCAGATCAACGGCGACGTGATTTACGGCAGAATGGGCGGACAATTTTACAGCGGCAAAAAAGGCGAATGGCAGAAAAAAACGCCGATCGGCGTGGTCGCGCTCAATAAAACCAACGGTTCAACGAATTGGATCTACGAAGGCGCGAAAAATTCGATCACGAATATGATGGTTTTGCCCGAAGACAATTCCCTGCTCATCGCCGACGAAAAAAATCTCATCGGCTTGGATATGACGAGTCAGGGAAAAGTTAAGGAAGCCTATAAAATCCCGCTCAAATTCAAATTAAAGGTCGGCGCGGCGGCAACGGCAGGAAAAGTTGCGGCGGTCGCGTTCGGCGGTGTCGGCGGTCTTTTCAAAAAAGGCGCGGACACGACCGACAATCCCGTTTCGCTCGTCAGACAGGAAAACGGCACGGTCGTTGTGCGCGGAATGCAGCACATCATCGGATTTTCGCCGAAATCGCGCGAGATCGTTTGGTCAACCAAATACGACGCACCGGGAATCGACGGCTGGCAGTCGATCGTGATGACCGCGCTGACGATCACGGCGGCGGCGATGAGCGAAGGAATGGAAGCGAGCTATTCACAGCGCGGCGATTACAATTCGGCGTTCGACCAAAATTCGCAGTTTCTGAATCTGATGTCGCAATATCAGCAGTTTATGTCGAAAAAATTTATGTCGTCGAAGCAAAACGGCAACAATTATTACATTCTGACGACGATCAAAGGCAAGGACGACAAAGGTTCGGGACTCGTCGGTGTCGATATGCTCAGCGGAAAGGCGATCAATCAGATCATTTTCAAAGACAAATCGCCCGATTACGAAGTCGATGAAGCCGCTGGCAGACTTTTCAATATGAACAAAGGCGAGCTTTCCGCCTTTAACATCACCGAAAAAGCCGAATTTACCGAAAACAACGACAAAGAAGACGGCAAAGACAATAAATAATTGCTCCCCTGCAATGCCCCTTTACCTCATAAAAAAGAGTTTCGTACTGCCAAGCGAAACTCTTTTTTATTTTTTGTGAACCGATTTTTCAAAAACTTTTGCGATTGAGTTCAGAAGGACAATTTTAGGAGCAAAACATTATGAAAAATCTGTTTCTTTTGATCGCAATCGCAATTTTATTTTCAGTTTCCGCCTTTGCCGCCGACGGCGACATCGACACGACCTTTAACGGTTCGGGTTCGCGTTTGACCGACATCGGCAGCACTTCAAACGACGTGATTTTCAACATCGGTCTGATGCCCGACGGCAGAATCGTCGGAATGGGTAGCGGCAACGGACAAACCGCCGTCATTCGTTATCTACCGATCGGTGCGCTCGACACGTCTTTCAGCGGCGACGGGATCGCGACGGCGTTTACGGGTTCGGGTTCGGCAGGCGCATTGCAAACGGACGGAAAACCCGTCGTTGCCGGAACGTCGGCGGCAGGACTGCAAGTTGTCAGATACAACACCGACGGCACGCTCGATACATCGTTCGGCGGCGACGGGCAAGTAACGACGAGCTTCACGGGCGGCGTAACTGCGCGGTCGTTGATGATTCAAACGGACGGCAAGATCGTTGTCGCGGGTTATCTCAGTTTTACGAGCGGCGATTTTCGCGACATTATGCTTGCGCGTTATGAAACCGACGGCACGCTCGACGCGACCTTCGGAACGGGCGGAACGGCAATTATCGATCTGACACCGAACGGAGTCGAAATCGCTTTCGATGCCGTGATGCTTTCGGACGGCAAAATAATCATCGTCGGTCAGAAAAACGACACGGTCGGATTCGCCGATTTTCTTGTTGCGCGGTTCAATTCAAATGCTTCGGTCGATACGACATTCGGCACGAACGGATTTACGACCGTCGCCGTCGCGCCGTCGAACAACGATCTCGCGGACAGCGTGGCGATCGCGCCGGACGGCAAAATAGTTGTCGGCGGAATTTACAGCGACATCGCCGTTTCCAACGCGCCTGCAATAGTTCGCCTGAACAGCGACGGTTCGCCCGACAGCACTTTCGACGGCGACGGAATTCTGCAACCGACTTCCGTTAATCGTCCGGTTGCGATCTTGGTGCAATCCGACCGAAAAATCTTGACCGCCGGAACGAACGGCAGCATTTCAGGGCTTTCAAAATATAATGTTGACGGCACGCTCGATACTTCTTTTTCGCTCGACGGACGCATTCCCGTTGCAGGTTCGGCAACTTCGCTAGCGATTCAGCCTGACGGGAAAATTCTCGTTTCGGGAAGCCAAACGATCGCGGGCGGCAACACGGGATTTCTCACATCACGTTTTCTCAACACGGTCGCGCCGACAACTGCCGCTTCCGTCACGATTTCCGGCAAAGTTTCAACCGCAAACGGAAACGCTGTTTCTCGTGCAACAATTCATCTGACCGATCAAAACGGCAACATCAGAACCGCAAAAACCAATTCATTCGGCTATTTTCGTTTAACCGAGATCGAAGCCGGACAAACCTTTGTCGTCAATGTTTTTCACCGTGAATTTCAATTTGCGCCGCGAGTTTTGAGCGTCAACGAAGATTTATACGATCTTGATTTCATTGCCGCAGATTATTGAATCTGACAATTTCCTCATAATGTTTGTTGTCAAAAAGAGTTTCGCTGTAAAAACGCGAAACTCTTTT
>DAITPE010000590.1:0-3571 GCA_036833775.1 Pyrinomonadaceae bacterium
TCGTCTTCAACTTCACGCAAAGGCGCAAAGAGCGCAAAGAGAAAATTGTAAAATCAATGTTCGACGCGCAAATCTTTTCCGGTCATTTCTTCGGGTTTGTCGATTCCCAAAATTCCTAAAATCGTCGGTGCGATGTCTTCGAGTGCGCCGTCTTCGCGCAAGCGTGTGCCGTTGGCGTGTTCGTCAACGAGATGAAACGGGACGGGATTTGCGGTCGGCAAAGGATTCGGTTCGCCAGTTTGCAGATCAGCCATTTCTTCGCAGTTTCCGTGCGACGAAGTGACGATCGCCACGCCGTCGTATTCGCGGATTTTTTCCAGAATTCCGCCGAGACAAGTGTCAACGTACTGCACGGCTTCAATCGTTTTTTCGAGATTTCCCGTCTGTGCGACCAGATCGGGCGCGGGCAGATTGATGATAAAAACGTCGTTTTCGCCTGCTTCCAAACCGCGCAAAAATTTGTCGGTGATCTTGAAACTGCTCATTTCAGGCTGCGTTTCATAAGTCGCGATCTTCGGCGAAGGAACTAAAACGCGCTGTTCGCAAGGATGTTCGACCTCTGCGCCGCCGTTGAAAAAATACGTGATATGCGGATAACGCTCGGTTTCGGTCACGCGGCAATTCAAAATTCCCTGTTCGGCGAAAACCTGCGCGAGCACGTTCGATTCGGATTCGGGACGAAACGCGACCGGCAGATTGAAACTGCGGTCGTATTCGGTCAGACAAACGGCGTGAATGATCGGTTTGCTCAAAGACGTAATATCGTTCGGGTCTTTGACGGCGAGCGATTTTACCAGTTGGCGCATTCCGTCCGAACGATGATTGAAGAAAAACACGACATCGCCGCTTTTGATCGTCGTCAGCGGAACGCCGGGTTCTTTTTCGAGGACGATCGGCGCGATAAATTCGTCGGCAATTCCGCGCAAAAACGAACTGCGGATCGCGCTCACGGCATCCGAAGCGCGTTCGCCTTCGGCGTGGACGAGCATCGTGTAAGCGCGCGCGGTGCGTTCCCAATTCTGGTTGCTGTCCATCGCGTAGTAACGTCCGCACAGCGTCGCAATTCGTCCGAGTCCGATGTCGCCGAGCTTGATCTCGATCGCTTCGGCGTAAATGTCCGCCGTGCGCGGCGCAACGTCGCGTCCGTCAAGAATTCCGTGCAGAAAAACGTCCTGCAAGCCTTTCGCTTTCGCCATCCGCAACAGCGCGAAAAGGCTTTCGGGCATCGAATGAATTTCGCCGTCGCTCATTAAACCGATCAGATGAACGGTCGAATTATTGTTTTTGGCGATCTCGAAAGCATTGTCCAAAACGTCGTTGTCAAAAAAACTTCCCGTCGCAACCGCCGCCGCGATGCGTGAAATATCGGTCTGCACGATGCGTCCCGCGCCGATATTAAGATGTCCGACCTCGGAGCTTCCGACCGATTCGGGCGCGAGTCCGACGCGCATTCCCGCCGCCGAAATGTTCGTTTTCGGATATTTCGAGCAGATTTCGTCGTAATAAGGCGTGTGCGCGAGCGCGATGGCATTGCCTTCACGCTTCGGTGAAAAGCCCCAGCCATCGACAATTATCAGCGCAAGCGGTCTTTTATTTCCGTTGTTCATACTCGTTTCGATCACGGCGTTCCAATTTTCGTTAATACTGCTAAACATTTCTTTATAAATCGATCTCGGCTCAACGAAAATGGAAAACGCATCTAATTTTAATTCTTTATTTTACTGCCTGACAAGACTTCTGCATTGATTATAAACCGAAACTTAAAATTAGTAAGCATTCGGAGCAGGTTTTTCCATCCAGCGTTCGGGAAATTTCAATCCGTGAAAGCCGAATTGTTCGTAAAGCGTATGTGCGTCTTTCGTCGCCAAAATCCAACGGCGTAAGTTTTGAAGTTCGGGATGTTCGATGATCGTTTCCATCAGCCATTTGCTCAAACCTTTTCCGCGATATTCCTCCAAAATAAAAACATCGCCGAGATAAGCAAAGGTCGCAAAATCGGAAACGACACGCGCAAACCCAATTAGATTTTCGCCTTTATACACCCCAAAAGGCAAGGAATTTTTTATCGCCGTCAAAGTTTGTTCCTGCGTCCGCTCTTTCGCCCAGTAAGATTCTTCCGTCAAGAACCGCTGAATCACCTCGATCTGCAGTTTTTCAAGCTCGGTGCTGATCGTAAATTCGTCTTTTTGCCATTCCATAAAAGTAGTTTAACGAAATTACGGATTTAACGGAATTTGATATTGCGATAGGAAACGCAGTCGGAATTTTATTGACTTAAAGTAAAAACCGAAGTATAAAAAATGTCGGTCTAACAAAATTAGAATTCGGTTCAATACAAAGTTGGACATCTTTTGTAAATGGAACTTAGCCGAAATTTGACACTCAAAAGCAATATCACGTTCCGATTTGTTGACGACCAACAAATTCTTGGCGCGTTTCTAACTGTTTTTATTCATAATGGAGCTTATCATCTGACGAAGATTGCAGTTTACGCTGACGGAATGATTGACTGTTGGGGTTTGGTTGATTTCAAAGAATTTGTTCGCAAAGTAAATAGTGGTTGGGTGATAACAACTTTGCCTGACGGCGCGGAAGTTAGTGTTTCTTCACAACTCACCAGTTTTACAGCAACCAAAATTCTTTTTAGTGTTTCAGAGTCTGAGTTTATCAAGGAAGTTCTGGACACAATCGAAGAACTGAATGAGCGTCCTTCATCGCTTGAACTGTTTGTGCAAGCTAAGAAAAATTACTGGAATGAGCCAAATGAGGAGAACCAACGATTGATGCACGAAGCGTTTGAGAAAGTTCCACATCATCGGAAAAAGTTTGTGACAAATACAAGCGACCGAAAGTATTTTAAAGAGCAAGGCATAAAGTCATATGACACAGTTTGGGAGTTAAATGACAACGGTTCTTCTGATACCTAAACCAATGCCCAACAAGTCATTGCACCGAAACGGCTTGAGCTTGCCTTTTATCCCCTTTGTTCATTTTCGCCGCTCGGTAAACTCGGTCGTTGAATGATTTTTCTTTTGAAAACGCAATGATTTCGGGCTTTTCGAGTGATTCGGAAAGATTTCAGAAAGGTTTTGCAGGCTTGCAGGATGGTTTTGCAGAGGTGCAGAGGCTTTCTGCAGCCTTGCAGAAAGGGTGTACAGTCGTTGCAGAAGGGGTGTGCAGTCGTTGCAGAAGGGGTGTGCAACACTGCAAAAGCAGTTGTTTCGGCGGCACAATTCGCAGTTAAAACCGCAAATTCGATAATTAAACAACAGTTAAGGAATAGTATTTTCAGCCACAGATGGATACGGATGAACACAAGATTTTCATTGATAATTAAATCATCTTCTGTTTTCTATCAGAGTTTATCTGTGTCCATCTGTGGCTAATATTTCTTTATTTTGCGCGATTACTTGAGCGTTGCAAGTTTTTTATCTTTAAAGTTCAAGATTAGATCACGCTGAATTTTCATTTCCAATCAAAAAACTATCAAAACTTCAACTCAATTCGCGTTTCAGCCAAGATTTTGCAGAAGAAAAATCTATCGCGGCAGTTTTTACGGGAAATTTAAAGC
>DAITPE010000591.1:0-3564 GCA_036833775.1 Pyrinomonadaceae bacterium
TGGAGGGACTCAGCGTCGGTCAGTCCTGGCGAATGCGCGTGATCGATCCGCTCGGCGGCGAAGACGAAGAAGATTTGGACGATCTGATCGCATCTTGGGAAGTTCAAGAAGAAGAAATCAATGCGTCGAATGTTGCCGACATCAATGTTTCAAACGCCGATGCGGAAGAAAAAGAATTGAATGTGACGGCGGCATTTCTTGCCGAACAGCAGAAAAAAGCGTTTGCGCCGCGTTCGGGCGACACGGGAATTCGTCCCGCAGGACTCAATGTTCCGAAAGAACTCTTCGGTGACGGCGTGATCAAACAGAAAGCGAAATTGCGTGAAATGAACACGACGCTCGGTTATAAACAGCCGATGGATTTTGCCGAACTCGCGCAGAAACGTCTGAGTAAAGAATTGATCGAAATGCCGATGGCGACGAATAGTTTTTATCTCGATGTCGGCGGAAGCGCGAAAGATTCACCGTTTACGTCGTTCAGTTTTCAAGGCGGAAACGCCGAAATCGCGCCGGGTTCGCCGAAATTTCAAACGCTTTCACAGCTTGCGAACAATTTTTCGGGCGTGAAATATGATCTCAACAATTCCGCCGACCGCAAGCAGATGCGAATGCGTCTTTTGCGTATGTTCAATCAACGCGCAAAACCGATTTTGAAAGAACTTGCCGACGCTTATCATCAAAAATTCAATCGCCCGTTGCGTGTCACGTCTTTAACGCGTTCGATGGATTATCAGATCGGACTTAACGCGACGAACGCCAATTCTTTCAAAGTTCGCGGCGAAGGAAGTTTGCCGCCGCACACTTCGGGCTGTGCGTTCGATCTTGCACGCAAACATATGAACGCCGAAGAACAAAATTTCGTGATGAACAAGCTTGCCGAGATGGAAAATCGCGGCGTTTTGGACGCACTCATCGAATACGGCACAAATGCTTGTTTCCACGTTTTCATCTATGCCGACGGTATTCCGCCGAAAATGTAAATCAGGATTCTTGAATAAACAAAGCGTTAAAGAAAACACTTTCAGACAACGCATTAATTCGCAGTATTAAATTTAAAGCACGGCTGACACATTCGCATACAGTCGTATTTTTTCTGTTTACAGTATCACCCGCCGAGTCAACACGCACACCCGCTCAATCAACACGCATTTCCGTCGAGCCAACACGCGTTTCCGTCAAGTCAACAAGCTCTCCAACTCTAAGTTTCTGTAATCCCGTAAACTTTTCAAAATATCAATTTTTTACGATAGGAGTGTTTTTCGGAATGTCGGCGGCAAATTCTTTTGCCTGAATTATGGAGTTTTTTTTGAGATTATTCAAAGTAATCATGGTCGAACTACCATTATTTTCAAATAATTTTGATTGTCCGATCATTCCGTCGTTATCGATCCAAATCTCCAACTTTTTTAGCTGATCTTTGCTTTTCGGAGAAAGCAGAAGATGCCACGAAGGAATCTCGGCGGCAGTTTTTTCCTCTCCGATGTAAGATATATCGTAATTACTTTTTATTTCTTTTTTAGATAAGTTTTGGAGCAATGAAAAAATTATAAAAGTATTTTTTTGAGAATTGCCGATCTTTCCGGTATAAGCAACTGCACTCTCATCCAGAAAAATCAGACTTGGATTTTGTTGATAAAAAGTAAATTCGTCTTTGATCATCGTAAAACTTTCCATTTTCGGCTTTCCGATGTCGATTTTTAACATATAACTTTGTGAAGGTAAAAAGTAGAAAGTCCCTTGTTTACTGATTTCGGGCTGACCATCAAAAGATTTCGCAATACTAATTTCTCCTCGTAAACTTGTCAGAGCCTTGGAATGCGATTCTATTCTTTTTAGAATTGCATTTATAGCACTTTGAGAAAACACTGAAATTGATGAAAAAGCGAAAATAAAAAGTAAAAAAACGAATTTTTTCATGGTTTTAGAACAAAGAATTATGCTGATTTATCAGGTTTGTTGCTTGAAAAGACAAAAAGGTTTTCGTGAGGCGAAAATCTTTTTTATTTTTTGTAGCTTGCCGCGAAAAGATCGTCGCGTTTCGGGAAATGCAGGATTATTCCCAGAATGCCGAGCGCAAACCACGCGAAAAAGTATTGATAATTTGCGACGAAAACTGTGACAAAACCGAAAAGCGAAGTTGCTTCGCACAAAGCGCAGGCGACGATGATCGAACTTTGCACGAGTGCGGTTTTTTGTTCTTGAATTGCCTGCGAAAGCATTTTCTTTTTCAGCACGAACGACATAAAAAACGTCGAAATTCCCAAAACCGCCAAAGCGATGACGATGACCGAATTTTCGCCGCCGAGCAAAGGTTTTGAAAAATCGAATTTGAAAAGTTCGGGTTTAATGACGAAAATCATTACCAAAAAGATAAACTGCGACATTAAAAGTGCGCCCCAGACGATCAGTAAAGATTGATATTGTGCGTTTGCGTTCTGATTTTGATTTTGCATTTTTTATTCGGTTGCCTCCAATTCTTCTTCCAAAAGCTGTCGTTCGTAAAGATCGGCATATTCGCCGCCGAATTCGATAAGCTGTTCGTGCGTTCCGCGTTCGATAATTTTTCCGTCGGAAAGAACGCAGATCAGATCGGCATCGCGGATCGTCGAAATGCGGTGCGAAACGATCAGCGTCGTGCGATTTTCGCGAACGTCGCGCAGACCGCTCAAGATTTTTTCTTCCGTGTAAGTATCGACCGCCGAAAGCGAATCGTCGAGAATCAAAATGCGCGGATTCCGCATCACGGCGCGGGCAATCGCGGTGCGCTGTTTTTGTCCGCCCGAAAGCGTGATGCCGCGTTCGCCGACGAGCTGTTCGTATTTATACGGAAAATCTTCGATGTCGCCTGCCAATCCGGCAATTTCGGCGGCTTGTTCGACGGTGATTTTAGATTTATTGCCGTTTGCATTTTGCGATTGATTTCCGTTTGAATTTTTAGCGTTTAACCCGCCCGCTACCGCAGGCAGTTCTGACCTGTTTTCTACTCCGAACGCAATGTTGTCCGCGATGCTGTCGGAAAACAGAAATGTTTCCTGCGGCACGAAACCGATCGATTTGCGAAGTTGTGCGAGTTTGTAATGTTTGATCGGAACGTCGTCAATTAAGATCGAACCTTCGGGCGCATCCAAAAGTCGTGGAATGAGCGAAACGAGCGTCGATTTTCCGCTTCCGGTTTTGCCGACGAACGCGATTGTTTTGCCGTTTTCGATCTTCAAGTCGATATTTTCTAAAACGGGTTTGCCGTTGTAAGCAAACGTCAAATCTTTAAATTCGATCTTGCCTTTGATCGAAGGCTGTTCGTGAGCTTCCGATTCGTCTTTGATCGTCGGAACGGTTTCGAGAACGGCGTTAAAGCGTTTCAAACTCGCCGTTCCGCGCTGGTAAAGATTGACGACGTAGCCGAGCGCGATGAGATACCAGATCATTCGTTGAAGATAAAGAATGAACGCCGTAAAATCGCCCGCCGTGATTTCGCCGCGCACTGCCATCGGCACTCCGACCGCGACGATGATGACGAATCCCAAACCGATAAAAAAGTATAAAAGCGGACGCATCGCCGCACCG
>DAITPE010000592.1:0-3564 GCA_036833775.1 Pyrinomonadaceae bacterium
CGCTTTTGGGAAAATATAAAGAAGCGGTTGCGACCGGAAAAACGCACTGAAAATTTTTGAAAAATTCGGCGACGAGCTTGCCGCCGGAAAGATCGAAAAAAATTTGGGCAATATCGTTGCGCGTCAAGGAAACGAAAAAGAAGCCGAAAAATATTATCTTTCGGCACGCAAACGCTTTGTCAAAATCGGTGATTTGAGCGAACTTGCGATGAGCGACAACAGCCTTGCGAATACTTATGCCGAACTCAATAATTTTCAAAAAGCGGAAGATTTTTACGCGAAAGCGTTGGAAAATGCGCGTTCGGCGAAAATGTTCGTGACCGAAGCCGAGATCGAAGCAAGCATCGGAAATCTCGCGCTTTTTCGCGGAAAATACGCCGACGCGCTTCGTTTTCTCGAACTTTCGCGGCGCAAATACGAAGAACTAAACTTGCCTCATCAAACCGCGATCGCCAATCTCGAAATCGCCGATATTTATTTGGAATTGAATCTTTCAGAAGAAGCAACGGCGATCTATGAAAACATCGCCGACGAATTCAAAAACTTAAAAATGCGCGGCGAAGAAGCGCGAACGCGGGCAAATTTCGGCAAAAGCGCGATTCTTTCGGGAAATTTTTCTTTGGCGAAAACCGAACTGAAAAAAGCGGCGAGGCTTTACGAATCGGAAGAAAACAAGATCGGCGCGGCAAATGTAAAACTCGCGCTCGCAAATCTCGAAGTGACGCAAAAACATTATAAAAACGCACTGAAATTTGCGCTCGAAGCCGACGAACTTTTACAAAAAAGTACGAATTTGCGCCTTAAATTAAGCGCAAATTGGTTCAAAGGCGAAGCGTTGAGAAACTTGGAAAACTTTGCCGAAGCCGAAAAAATTCTTTCCGAAACTTACCGCAAATCTTTACGGCAAGAACAAAAAAATATCGCGCAAAGTTCGCTTAATTCGCTCGGAAAATTGTATTTACAGCAAAACGATGCGCAAGCCGAAAAATATTTCAAGAAAGCCGTAAAAATGATCGAAACACTTCGTGCGCCGCTCGCGGGTGAAGAATTTCGGATGTCGTTTCTTGCCGACAAGCTCGCGCCTTTTGAAAATCTGGCAAAGATTTTTATTTCTCAAAATCGTTTCAAAGATGCGTTTTTGACGCTCGAAAGATCACGCGCACGAACGCTTTCGGAAACATTGCAAAACGATGCGGTTTCGGAAACGAAGATCGCGCCGAAATTGTCGAAAAAATTTGCCGCTGTGCGCGAAGAATTAAATTGGTTTTACAGCCGTTTGAATCGAGCGGAGGAAGACGAATATTCAGATTTGCAAGCCGAAATTAAAACGCGCGAAAAACAGATCGGCGAATTGATGCGACATATCGAAAGCACAAAAAATTCGGTGTTTTCGGCAAACATTCAAAGAAATATCGATTTGAAAAAATTGCAAAATCTGCTCGGCAAAAACCGCGTTTTGATTGAATTCGTAAAATTTGAAAACGATTTTTCGGCTTTTGTCATCAGTGAAAAATCAATTAATTTCGTGCCGAATTTTGCCAAAGAATCCGAAGTTATTTCAGACCTCGAAAGTTTGCATTTTCAATTCGGTGCGCTGCGTTACGGCGCGAAAATTCGCGGAAAATTTGTCGAAGAACTAAAAAAACGCGCCGATTTTTATTTACAGAATCTTTATCGAAAACTTTTCGCGCCGCTCGAAAAATTTACGAAAGACAAAAATTTGACAATAATTCCGGCGGCTTCGGTTTATTATGTTCCGTTTCAGGCTTTGCACGACGGCGCGAATTATTTGATCGAAAAACGCAAAATTTGTTATGCGCCGAGCGCGACGGTTTGGAAATTTTTACAAAATAAAACTTCGCGCAAAACCGAAAATGCTTTATTGATGGGTTTTGCCGACGAAAGAATTCCGCTCGTGAATCGAGAGATCGAAATTCTGCAAAAAGTGTTTCCGAAAGCCAAAACTTTTACGGGTAAAAATGCAAATTTTGAAGTTTTTACGGAAAATGCAGGCAAATTCGACATTCTTCATCTGGCTTGTCACGGTCAATTTCGTCCCGAAAATCCGCTTTTTTCGAGTCTTCATCTGGCAAACGGTTTCGTCACGGTGCGCGATATTTGTGCAAATAAAATAAATGCCGAAATCGTAACTTTGAGCGCGTGCGAAACTGGTTTGAACAAGATTTTCGCAGGCGACGAAATTCTCGGTCTGGCGCGCGGTTTTCTTTCGGCGGGCGCAAATTCGTTGATCTTGAGTTTGTGGACGGTCAACGACGAAGCGACGACCGAATTAATGAAAGAATTTTATTTGAATTTGCAAAACGGAAATTCGATTGCCGAATCTTTGCAAAATTCGCAGAAAAACTTCATCAATCGCGGCGAACATCCTTACTTTTGGTCGCCTTTTTCGCTGATCGGAAAATAATTTTTCCGTCGGGTGTATTTTTGATAGAATTGGTTGCACTGTGTGATTGCAAATTTGTAATTACACCGAGGGCAATAATGAGCAGTAACAAAAATTTTAACGATCGGCTGAAAGCAATTCTTCTAACGCTTTTTGTTTTCACATTTTCCGGCATCAGTTTCGCACAGACGACATGCGATGCCGTTCCGCAAGAAATCTTGATTGCGCTCACGAATCAAAACGATTTGCCCGCAATTTCAACGCAATATCAACTCGAACCGACACCGCTCGGACAAATCGGAAATCCGGCAATTTATCGGATGAAATTTCTGGCGGCAAATACGCAAACGCCTTGCGCTGTCGCAACTGCGATGCAGGGCGATGCGCGAATTTCGCAGGTCGAAACGAATCGAAGCGTAAAACTCGTTCAAAATTCAGGTCTTGCGTGGTCGCAAGGTCGCTCTTGGTCGGTCGGTCGTTCGTGGTCGGTCGGCGGAAGTTCGAAAGCGTATAACGGTCAATGGTTTCGGGAAATGATAAATCTCGATCAGGCGCACAGCGTTTCGACCGGAAAAGGAGTTGTGGTGGCAATTTTAGATACGGGAATCGACCGAACTCATCCGGCTTTACAAGATAAAATTATTCCCGGTTACGATTTTGTCGATAACGACGACGATCCGAGCGAAGAAGGAATAATTCGCCAAAATCCGTCATTCGGACACGGAACGCACGTTGCGGGAATCGTCCGCGCCGTCGCGCCCGACGCGGAAATTATGCCGCTTCGCATTTTGGACGAAAACGGCGAAGGTTCGCTCTGGCGCATCAAAGACGCTTTGATCTGGGCGGCAACACACAGCGGAAATAAACCTATCATCGTCAATATGAGTTTTGCGTATCCGATCGAAGTTCAAAACGGCAACAATCGTTTTCTGCACGATCTGCTCGACGGCTGTGACGGCGTTGAAGACCCCGGCGAAAGACCGATTCCCGAATTTCAAGGCAAACAATTGATCTTGACCGCTTCGGCAGGAAACGGCGGCGGAATTCCGGGCAGAACCGGCGGCGAAAAACTTTATCCGGCGGCGGAGAGAGTTGAAAGTCTGAGCAACATAATCAGCGTCGGCGCAAGCAATCGTTTCGATAAATTATCTGATTTTTCG
>DAITPE010000593.1:0-3556 GCA_036833775.1 Pyrinomonadaceae bacterium
TATTTCAAACGAACGATTCTGCCTTCGAGCTTCGGCGCGATGGTCGAATCGGGCGCAGATTTGATCGCGGCTTCGAAAACGTCCGAATCTTTTTGCGCCGCATCTGCATTTATCAAAACCTTTCCGTCTTTCAACATCGTGTAGCCGTCGCCGCCGCGCGAGACGAGAAAATCCGAAGTCGCAAGAGTGTAATTTTTCTTTTCGTCCAATAATTTTCCGCCGATCGAGATTTCCGTCACGCGGCTTCTGGCAGGTTTCGTCGTGTCGTACTTGAACGACATTCCCGAAATTTGCGGAAAGCGTCCCGGCTCGCCGTCTTCGCCGACCGCGCTTCGTGCGACGCCGTGTTCCAAAACTTCGCGCAGAGTTTTGCCCGAAATTTCGATCTTCACGATCGGATTGTTGAACGGCAAGATCGAAAGCACGTCGCGTTTCGTCAGAGTGCCGACGTTGTAGGTCAGATCGGCGCGAATCGAGCCGCCGTTTACCAAAGCGACATCGGCTTTCGCGGCGTTGCGGTAAGCGTCGGCGACGAAGTTTCCGATGTTCGTTTCCTTCGTGCGGTTTGAAATTGAAAGCGCGTCCAAAATTTCGCCCGTTCGCCCGACGGGTTCGGCGAGTTTTTGCAAAAGGTCTTTGTATTTTTCAAAAACGGAAGCAAATTCGGGCGCGTCGGCGATTTTGTCGGTGACGGGAATTATTTCCCAGTCCATACTTTCAAAACGCTTCGTTTTCGCGTCGAAATTCAGATTAAACTTGCCCAATTCGCGCGCGTCGGCAGTCATTTTGAAGATCGGCGTGCCGTTTGCGGACGACTGCAAAAGCGTGTGTTCGTGTCCGCCCAAAATTAAATTAAAATCGGCGCATTTCGCCAATTCTTTGTCCTGCGCCATCGAAAGATGCGTTAAGCCGAGCACGAAATTTACGCCTGCCGCACGCATTTTCGGGACGATCTCTTTCGCCGTTTCGCAGTAGTTTTTAACCTGCAAGCTCGCTTCCATCGACGAAGTTTCCTTAGTTTCGGGCAGCAATAAACCGACGATTCCGATCTTGATTCCGCCGATCTCCTTGACGACGAACGGCGGCGTATCGGCGAAGATTTTGTTCGTTTTCGTGTCAAACACGTTTGCGCCGAGCCAAGTGAATTTCGATTCCTTCATGCGCTGTAAAAGTTCGGGCGTTTTGATGTCGAATTCGTGATTTCCGAAGACGGCGTAATCGATGCCGACGGCGTTCCACGCGTCGATCATCTGCGCGCCTTTATACGTCCGCGTTTCGACCGAAGGCGAAACCGTATCGCCGCCGAGCGTGAAGATCGTGTTCGGATTTTCCGCTAAAGCCTGTTTTTTCAACGTCAAAAGCCGCGCAAGCCCGCCGCGCGTCCCGCCGTCAACCGGCGCAAACTGGTAAACGTCATTAACGTGCAAAATCGTGACGCGAACATTCTGCGCGAAAATATTTGACGAAAAAACGAAGACCGCAAGTAAAAACGAAAGACGAAAAAGACGCATATTTTTATGAATTTTACAACAGATTTCGGTTTGTTGATCGAAACAAAGATTAACACAGATTAGCACGGATTTCTAAAATAAATTAGAACCGAAATCCGTGTTAATCCGCGTCAATCGTTGTTTCATGCTAATACTGAATTTTCAGATGTGTTCGCGCTTCCCAGAGTTCGGGAATGAATTTTTTTGAAAGCGTCGTGCGTAAGTAACCCGAACCTTCCGAACCGCCTGTGCCGCGTTTCATTCCGAGCATTCTTTCGACCATCAAAACGTGATGATAACGCCACAGCGCAATGTTTTCGTCATGTTCGATGAGCAAATCCTGCATATTGAAAAGGTCTGGATATTTTTCGGGATGCGTCAAGATTTCAACAATTGCTTCGACGCGTTTTGCTTCCGCAGAAATGTCGAAATCGTTTCTTTCCAGCAGTTTCCAAAATTTATCGGCAAGGCTCGGCGCGTCGAATCTGGCTTGCAGGCGTTTGTGCGCAAATTCGTCGTATTCGAAAAAGCGCAGGATATTTTCGTCTTTTGCGCCCGAAGCAAATTCGAGTTCGCGAAACTGCATCGATTGAAAACCGCTCGCCGGATTTAATTTATCGCGGAATTCGAGAAAACCGATCTGCGCCATCGTTTCGAGAATGTGGATTTGTGTCACCAAAACCTTTTCAATGCCGACGACCGAGCGCAGACTGTGATTCGCGCGAAACATTCTGCCTTCGTCCATCCAGCCGCACGAAGCGTCGATTTCGTGCAGAATTTGCTTGAACCAAAGTTCGTAGGTTTGATGAATGACGATAAAAAGAAGCTCGTCGTGGCTGGTCGGCTCAGACAAAGTTTCCTGCAAATTTATCAGTTCGGGAACTTTTAAATATTTGTTGTAAGAAAGCGGCGCGTTTTTTCCGTAATCGGTCATTGGTTTTTAGTCCTTTGTTCTTTGTCCTTTGCTGTCTTTCAAGCAAACAATTTATTTGCAAGAAACTAAGGACAAAAGACGAAGAACTTACAAATAATCTTCGTTTATCGGCAGTTTTATGTCAATTTTGTAAGTTTTTTAAAAAAATATCGTCAAAGGTCTTGACAGAAACTTAATTTTTGATTAAATTTGCGTTCGTCTATCAACAAAACACACAAATAAAATCCCTGAAATCTTGCAGTTTAAGATGTTCTATTTGTTTAGAAATAGTTGTATGACATTCTTTGAAGTCTGCGGTTTCGCAAGGTTTTCGCATAGCTTTGCGTTCACGGCGGGCTTTTGTTTTACGCAAGTGTTTTTGCCCAAAAATGCTTTCGGCTTATCAATTAAAAAAAATGTATTTGAAGTTTGTAGGAGGAATTAAGAAATATGTCTAAAACTACCGGTAAGGTCAAATGGTTTAACAACGCCAAAGGTTATGGTTTCATCGAGCAGCCAGGCGAGCAGGATATTTTCGTGCATTACAGCGCAATTGGCGGCGAAGGCTACAAAACCTTAACTCAAGGACAGGAAGTCGAGTTTGAAGTCACAAACGGACCGAAAGGACCGCAGGCTGAAAACGTACTGAAAGTCGAGTAAAAAATGTTAAATTAATTGATCGTTCACGGTTTTTTCTTGAGAGAAGCCGAACGGCGTTTAAGAATACAATTTGAAAAGGTATGAAGAATTTTTTTTCTTCATACCTTTTATTTTTTGAAAATTTTCGACAATTAAGCCAATTCTTCGCCTTTGCGTTTGAGCATTCTGCGCCAAAGTTCGCGGTAAGACGTAAAACGCGACATCACCGTGTTGAATTGGTATCTCTGCGCGTAGGTCAAATTACGGTTGTCGGCGATGCGCTTCAAATTCGATTCGAGCCGCGCACGCGATTCGAGCGGCGGACGTTTCGTGCCGCCATTGAAATAAATGTCGAATTCGATCTTCAATTTGCGCACGTCGTCTTCGAGACGCGAAAGCTCTTGGTCAACATTTGCCGCTTCTTCTTTTTTACTTTGCTCTTTTCGGTATAAATTATTTCCTGCGATTGCCATTGTTTTTACGGGGTTTTTGCGGGATGGAAAACGAACTCCTA
>DAITPE010000594.1:0-3550 GCA_036833775.1 Pyrinomonadaceae bacterium
ATCTGCGTTCATCCGCGTCTATCTGCGGTTAATTTTTCTGCTAATTTTTCTAATTTTATTCTTCCTTCGTAAATTGCCTTTCCGATGATTACGCCCGAACAACCGATTTTTTCGAGTTCGTAAACGTCTTCGATCTTTGAAACGCCGCCCGAAGCGATCAGTTTTATTTCGGGAATTTCACGCAAAATTTCTGTGTAAAGTTCGTTTGAACTTCCCTGCAAAAGTCCGTCTTTGGAAATATCGGTAACAAAAGTTTGCGTCACGCCTTTTGCAAAATATTCGCGCAAAAACGGCAAAATCTCGATTTCGGTTTCCGTCTGCCAACCGTTTATTGCGAGATTTTTTCCTTTCACGTCCGCGCCGAGCAATATTTTTTCACTGCTGAATTTTTCAAGCCATTCAAAGAATGTTTCGGAGTTTTTAACCGCAACACTTCCGATGCTTGCCTTTTTTGCGCCAGCATCAAAAACCGAATTTATATCTTCGTCCGTTTTGATTCCGCCGCCGAAATCTATTGTCAGATTCGTATTTTTCGCAACCGTTTCCAAAACTTTCAGATTCGTAACTTTCCCGTTTTTCGCGCCGTCGAGATCAACAATATGAAGCCGTTTCAGCCCAAAATCTTCAAACTCTTTTGCAACTTCCAAAGGATTTTCGTTATAGATTATCTTCTGCGAAAAATCGCCTTGCGACAAACGAACACATTTGCCTTCGATCAGATCAATTGCCGGAATCATTTCGATCATATTTTTTAGGAAGTTAACAGGGATGACAGGATAAAAAGGATAAAATAAACATCAAAAAATCCCTGTTCATTCT
Organism: Pyrinomonadaceae bacterium; assembly: GCA_036833775.1. Lineage (GTDB taxonomy): Bacteria > Acidobacteriota > Blastocatellia > Pyrinomonadales > Pyrinomonadaceae > JAJQRF01. The sequence goes on from DAITPE010000594.1 coordinate 820, forward strand.
GTCATCCCTGTTAATTGATTTTCAAAAAATTCTCCAATATTTTCTCGCCTACCGCGCCGCTTTTTTCCGTGTGAAACTGAACGGCATAAAAGTTTTCATGTTGGACGGCGGCAGAAAATTTCACGCCGTAATCACAAGTTGCAATCGTCTCTTTGCCCGATTCAACATAAAAACTATGCACGAAATAAACGTAGGAATTTTCCTGCAAACCTTCGAACAATTCACTTTTCAAATCAAAAACATTGTTCCAGCCCATTTGCGGAATTTTCAAATTTTCCACTTCAAATTTCTTCACGCGATAAGGCAAAATTCCCAAACATTTTGTGTCGCGTTCTTCGGAAAATTCGCATAAAAGCTGCATTCCGAGACAAATTCCTAAAACGGGTTGTTTGAGATTTTTAATAACCGAATCTAAATTTCGCTCTTTCAAATATTCCATCGCCGCACGCGCTTCGCCGACTCCGGGAAAAATCACTTTGTCGGCAGAATTCAATTCTTCGGCATCATCCGTCAAAATCGGTTCGATATTCAGCCGATTCAGTGCGTTTTTGACCGATTCGACGTTTCCCGCGTTGTATTTTACGATTGCTATTTTCATAAAAATCAGGAGAAATTAACAGGGATGATAGGATTAAAAAGGATGAAACAAAAATCAAAAAATCCCTGTTCATCTTGTTATCCCTGTTAATTCTCTTACAAAGTTCCTTTCGTCGAAGGCAGCGAATTGCTCGAAATATCGCGTTTGACCGCCATTTTTACCGCTTTTGCAAACGCTTTGAAAATCGCTTCGATCTTGTGGTGTTCGTTCGTGCCTTCGGCTTTGATGTTCAGATTGCACAACGCTTTATCGCTAAATGACTTAAAGAAATGAAAAAACATTTCCGTCGGCATTTTCCCGACCATTTCGCGTTTGAATTCCGCTTCCCAAACGCACCAATTTCGACCGCCGAAATCTATCGCAACCTGCGCCAAACAATCGTCCATCGGCAAACAAAACCCGTAGCGTTCCATTCCGCGTTTGTCGCTTAAAACAAGCGAAAACGCTTCGCCGAGAGTGATCGCAACGTCTTCGATCGTGTGATGTTCGTCAATATATAAATCGCCTTTCGCCGCAATTTTTAAATCCAAATTTCCGTGCCGCGCGATTTGTTCGAGCATATGGTCGAAAAACGAAATTCCCGTCGAAATCTCCGCTTTTCCGCTGCCGTCCAAATTCAATTCGATTAAAATATCGGTTTCTTTTGTCGTCCGCCGATGCGAAACTTTGCGCGGCGGAAGTTTTAGAAAGACATAAATCTTTTCCCAATTTTCCGCAACGAAAATTTCTTCACTTTCGGCAATTTCAAAGTTCGGATTTTTAATAAAAATTGCCTTCGCGCCTAAGTTTCGTGCAAGTTGAACATCAGTTTCACGATCGCCGATGACGAACGAATTTTCGAGATCGTATTCGTCCGAAAAATATTTCGTCAACATTCCGATTTGCGGTTTGCGCGTCGGCAGATTTTCGTGTGCGAAACTTCGGTCAATCAAAATTTCCGAAAACTTAATTCCTTCATTTTCAAGCGTTTCGAGAATAAAATTCTGCACCGGATGAAAAGTTTCTTCGGGAAAACTTTCCGTTCCTAGTCCGTCTTGATTTGAAACCATCACGAGTTCGAAATCCTTCTCATGCGCGATTTTTGCTAAATTCGAGATCATCCCCGGCAAAAATTTCAGCTTTTCAAAAGCGTCAATTTGAAAATCTTCCGGCTCCAAAATCAAAGTTCCGTCGCGGTCAATAAATAAAACTTTTTTCATAAGAATTTTAATCCACAGATAAACACAGATTCACACAGATAAAATCATAAAATCTCCTGTTCATCCGTGTTCATCTGTGGATAATTTTTTAGTGCTTTCAATAAACTTTCGTTTTCTTGCGGCGTTCCGATCGTGATTCGCAAACAGCCTTCGCACAGTTCGACATTGTTTCGATTTCTGACGACGATTTTTTCGTCGAGCAGAAATTTGTAAATTTTTTCAGCGTCCGAAGTTTTCACCAAAACGAAATTTGCATCGGTCGGGTAAATCTTTTTTACAAATGAAAATCCGCGCAAATTTTCGATCAGTTTTTCGCGTTCCGAAATGATTTCCGCGATCGTTTTTTCAACTTGTTCAGCATTTTCAAAGGCTTCAAGAATCGCGTTTTGCGCGATTTCCGAAATGTTATACGGCGGTTTCACTTTATTGAAAAGTTTAATTATTTCTTCATTTGCAAACGCCAAACCGACGCGCAAACCAGCCAAGCCCCAAGCCTTTGAAAACGTCTGCAAAACGACCAAATTCGGGAAATTATTTATCTCGGAAAGCAAAGATTCTTCGCTCGAAAAATGAATATACGCTTCGTCAACAACGACGATTCCGTTGAAGTTTTTCGTTAAATTCAAAATTTCCGCTTTTGCGAAAGAATTTCCCGTCGGATTATTCGGCGAACAGATGAAAAGCAATTTTGTGTTTTTATTAAATGCGCTTTCAATCGCGTTTAAATCAAGCCGAAAATCTTCGGTCAAATTCGCGCGTTTAATTTCGACATCATTTATTTCCGCCGAAACTTCATACATTCCGTAAGTCGGCGGACAAATCAAAATGTTGTCTTTTCGCGGCTCGCAGAAAATTCTGAAAAGCAAATCAATCGCTTCGTCGGAACCGTTTCCGAGAAAAATTTCGGTCGGTTTTACGGAATAATTTGCCGCGA
>DAITPE010000595.1:0-3541 GCA_036833775.1 Pyrinomonadaceae bacterium
CGGACGGCGCCTTCGTTTCGGACAGTTGGGGACTTTCAACCGACAAATTCGTGCTCGCCGATTACGACGGCGATGCGAAAACCGATCTCGCAGTTTACCGCAACGGAGTTTGGTATATCAAACAATCAACGAATTCGGCATTAGTCGTTTACAACTGGGGAACCGCCACCGACTTGCCCGTCACCGGCGACTTCGACTCCGACGGCAAATCCGACATCGGCGTTTTCCGCAACGGCAATTGGTATATCCTTCAAAGCGGAACTTCCGCACTCAATGTCCAGTCGTTCGGTTCGAGTTCAGACAAACCGATCGCCAATGTTTATGTTCAATAATTAACACTTAAAAAAACGCGGAATACGAGAAGAAAATCGTATTCCGCGCCAATCAGCAAATTTTCAATCAACGGAGACAGAAATGAACAGAGTCCATTTACCCTTTTTCAGCAGACGAAAAGAAACGATCTTTCTTTTTATTGTTTTTGTATTTGTTTTCTCAACTTTTCAAAACATTTTCGGTCAAACGATCGCTAAAAACGAAACGGTCGCAGTGACGGAAACGAAGAATGAAACTGCCGACACGCCGACAAAAACGGAAAAGCCGAACGGCATCAAAGTAGTTTTCGACGAAAAAAATCCGTCCGTAATGATCGTTGAATCAAATGGTGAAAAGGTCAGAATCAACACGCTTACGCAAACGGTTGAAATGCTTGAAGCAACAGCGGAAACAGCAGAAAATAATTTACAAACGGCAAATGTTCCGACGGAAACCGTAACGGCGGCGAAGCAGGAAGACAAAGAAGATTACTATGCTTACGAACCCGGCGACGAGCCTTTCGATTATCGTTTGATCAATGTTCCGACACCGAAAAAAGTTCCGAAAGGAACTTGGAATCTTTCGTTTACGCATCGTTTTTCACAGCCGATTCATCCGCTTGCCGAAAGCGGCAAAGGTTTGCTCGGTTTCGACAGTTTTTCGACATCTTCGTTCGGAATAATGTACGGAATTACCGATAAATTATACGTGAATGCATATCGTTCGCCGCTTTGCCAGAAAGGAATGTGCCGCACGGTCGAAGTAGGTTTCGGCTATCATTTTACCGATCAAAACAAAAAATCGCCGTTTGCTTTGTCGGCTTACGCAAGTGTCGAAGGCAACGAAAATTTTACGCAGGAATACACATATAATTTGCAGGCGATGATTTCGCGCCGCGCGGGAAAAAGAGTTTTTCTTTTCTTTTCGCCCGCGATTCATTTGAATTCAAATGGACAGCATCGTTTTAATCCGCGTCCCGAAGATTATTTTCCGTCCGCCGATATTGCAAATTCGTTCAAATTGCCGTCGAACACTTATTCGTTCGGTTTCGGAACTGCGATTCGCATTACGCCGAGTCTTTCCGCGCTTGCCGAATTTACTCCGCGTTTGGGATTCAAACACGGCAGAGTCGATACACTTTACGACAATGATTTCAACGTCATCGGATTCAAAAACGTGTCGCAGCCCGCGCTCGGACTCGGCGCGCAATACACGATCGGCAAACATTCGTTTACGCTGACGTTTTCAAATACGCAATCAACGACGACGAGCCGTTATAATTCGAGCAATCTCGTTCTGTCCCCGCGCCGATTTATCATCGGATTCAATATTTTCAGACGTTGGTAAAAACTGAAAATATTGCACAAAAAAGCCGCGAATCGAAAATTTGATTCGCGGCTTTTTTATCTTCGAAAAGAATTTTCCTTATCTTTCTCCGGTCAATTCTTTCGGCAATTGTTTATCGACTTTCGGACGTTCTTTCAAATCGGTCAATTCCCAGAGCGTCAAAAAGATCGTGCGTGTGATTTTTTCCATCTTCGCATAATCGATTTTTTCGGGCTGATCGCCGGGTTGGTGATAATCTTCGTGAACGCCGTCAAACCAGAAAACGATCGGAATTCCGTTTTGCGCGTAGTTGAAATGATCCGAGCGGAAAAAGAAACGATTTTTATCGTTCGGATCGTCGTAACGATAATCGTAACCGAGCTTCAAATAAGAATTATTCGTGCCTTTCGTGATCGCGCCGAGCGTCGAACTCATCATTTCCGAACCGATCACATAAACGTCGTTTTCGCCTGAAAGCTCTTTGTTTTTCTCGTTCGTATCGCCTGTTTTGCGGCTGCGACCGATCATATCGATGTTGAGTTGCGTAATGACGTTTTTGATGTCAACAGTCGGAAATTTGTTGAAATATTCGCTTCCCCAAAGTCCTTTTTCTTCGCCGCAATGCCATACGAAAAGAATTGAGCGTTTCGGGCGAACATTTGATTTTGCAAGTGCTTCGGCAATCGAAAGAACCGCGACCGTTCCCGAACCGTCGTCGTCCGCGCCGTTCCAAATCTTGTCGTCGGTGCGCGAATTCGGATTCATTCCAACGTGATCGTAATGCGCGCCGATCGCGACCATTTCGTTTTTCAATTTCGGATCGCTTCCTTCCCAGATCGCCACGACGTTTTGCGTGTATTTAGTTTCACTGCGCGTCACGGTTCCGACGGTTGCGGTCTTATTGATCGCAAAAGCCGTCGCGGAAGTTTTATTTCCCGATTCGCCCGCAAAGATTGCATTTCCGATTGCGTCGGAAACGAGCATAATCGGCAAGGGATTCGGCGTTGCGTTTCCGCCTGCGCGAAGTTTTTCGGGATACATCGAACCGCGTCCCAAAAATCCGTTAAGCTGCGACCACATTCCTTGCAATTGCGGCGAAGCGACGAGCAAAATTCCGACCGCGCCTTTTTGCGTCGCGTTCGTGATCGGGTCAGCCCAATCGGTTCCTTTCGTTCCGGTCAGATCGGCTTGCGTCACGCCTGCGGGAAGCTGCGTCAGATTGCGCTGGCTCGGAAAACCGTCATTGTAAAGCACGACGACTTTGCCTTTCACGTCAACGCCGCCGAGTTCGTCAACGTTTTTCGATTTGACCATCCAGCCGTGTCCGCCGAAAACCATTCCGGCATCGCTCGCCATTGAATTTCCGCCCATTCGGAAAAAGTCCGTGTTCAATTGATAATTCGTGCCGCCGACCTTCAAAACCGTGTTTGCCGGATCGAAAGATTCGCTTTTGAGCGCGATTTTCTGGTAAAAAGTTCCGTTGTCGCCAGCCGGTTTGAAACCCCAGCGCGAAAGCATCATTCCGATAAATTTCGCCGTCGTATCGAGTCCGCGCGAAGGCGTGTCGCGTCCTTCCATCTCGTCCGAAGCGACAAAATACAAATAATCTTTAAGCTGATTTGCGGTAATCGCATCAGCCATCTGCTTTTCTTTCGGTGTCAGTTTGACGGCAGTTTGGGCAAATGCCGACTGCAACAGAAAAGCGGAAATCAATAAAATTCCGAGTAAATTTTTTCGCATTATTCTCCTTATTAATTCACCAAGAAATCTTGAAACAACGATTGCCGCAGATTGTTACGGATTCAGACAAAAAATAATCTGTGATAATCGGTGACAATCGTTGTTTCATTGATTTTCTTTTGTAGTGAATAAATCCTTTTTTGTTTTACGCAAAATTTTTCAG
>DAITPE010000596.1:0-3540 GCA_036833775.1 Pyrinomonadaceae bacterium
CAAATCGCGTTTCGCGTTTCGTGTTCTGCCGGAACTTATATTCGCACTTTGGCGGAAGACATCGGCAAAAAACTCGGAATCGGCGCACATTTAGCCGAACTTCGGCGCACGAAGGCGGGAAAATTTTCGATCGAAAATGCCGTCACGCTCGAAAAATTAGAGGAAATCGTCAAAGAAAATAAACTCGGCGAAATTCTCGTTTCGACAAACGAAGCCGTTTCGCATCTCGTAGAAGTTTCGCTTTCGGCTGAAGAAATCGCCAAAATTAAAAACGGAATGGCTTTGCAAAAAGAGTTGAAAAATTCTAAAAACGACGATTTTCTGCGCCTGACCGACGGCGAAAATCTTTTGGCGATCGGCTATTACAACGAAGCCGAAAAAAAAGTTCAGCCGAAGATGGTTTTGGTGTAAAATCTGTGAAAGAAGGAATTATCCACAGATAAACACAGATGGACACGGATAAAGTTAAGAGATTTTAAATTGTAAGCATTTAGTTTGAAGTTTTGAAAAACTATCAAAGAACATCTGTGTAAATCCGTGTTCATCTGTGGACAAAAAAATTATGAAAGCAAGAAATGTAGCTTTGGGAATCGGCGGCGCGGTCGGCGCGGTCGTGGCTTGGAAACTTTTGACGCGACCGGGCGAAGTTCTCTGGGAAAATGTCGCCGACAAAATTCATCACGCCGAACATTCGCATTTTACTGAAGTTGACGGCACGACGATTCATTTTCAGGAATTCGGAACGCGCGGCAATCCGACGCTGCTGCTCGTTCACGGCTACACGGCTTCGACGTTCGTTTGGCAATCGGTCGCGCCCGTTTTTGCGGACGCAGGTTTTCACGTTGTTGCGCTCGATCTGGTCGGTTTCGGATTTTCCGACAAACCGAAATCTTTCGATTACACAATTGCTTCGCAGGCGCGGATGATCGAACGTTTTATGGATCGTTTGGGAATCGGTCGCGCCACGATCGTCGGCAGTTCTTACGGCGGCGCTGTTTCGCTGACGGTTGCGCTCGATTATCCCGAACGCGTGGAAAAACTTGTTTTGGTTGATGCAGTCATTAACAATTCACCGAAAAAACATCCGATTATGAAGCTTGCAAAAGTTCCCGGCGTCGGCGAAGTAATTACGCCGTTTTTGCTTGATTCAAAAGCGTTTATGCGAATCAGAATGCGCGAAACCCTGCATCCGGCGAATCATCATTTGATCACTGAAGAAAGAATCGAAGCAATCGTGCGTCCGCTGAGCGCGGCTGACGGACATCACGCCGTTCTTGCTTCGGGAAGAAATTGGGAAGCCGACCGCATCGAAGAAGATTTGTCGCTGATAAATCAGCCGACGCTGATAATTTGGGGCGAAAACGACAACGTGATTCCGATCTACAACGGCGAAAAACTTTACAACGCGATTTTGAATTCGCGTTTTGTCGTGCTGAAAAATTGCGGACACGTTCCGATGGAAGAAAAACCCGAAATTTTTGCGAGTCTCGTGACCGAATTTCTGAAAGATAAAAAAGGTCACATCGAAGCACCGCAAGACGACGAAGTTTTGCTCGAAGGCGTTTAGAAAGTTTTCAAATTGCAAAAAAAAAAGCCTTGAAATTCGGCAAATTGCGAAACAGTTTTTCCGCGAAATGCTTTAATATCAAGGCTTTTTTGCTTTTTAAAGGTTGGCATTGATCTTGCGATTCCGTTTTGTGAAGTTTCAAAAAACTTCAAGGATTGAAAGAAGTTATGTCAATGAACTATTCACAAAAAGTTGCCAGATTTTTTGAAATTTGCGGTTATATTTTATTGTTTTCAGTGCTTGTCGTAATTTTGTGTTTTGCGCTTTCTGTCGTTTATCTTTTACTTTTCCTTCCATTTCTACTTCTAATTTTTATCCCGATTTTCGCCGCCGGATTTGTGCTGTTTATCGGCTGTTTTGAACATTCGAGAGGAAATCTGGACGAAGGCAAAATTCTTCATCTTTGGGTCTGGAAAATTATTTTCAATCTTCTTCCGCTGATCGTAACCGTTTATCTTATTCAGCCTGCGAAAAATCCCCAAATACGTCAAAAAACTTCTGAACCGGATATTTTCGTTTATTTTTGCTTCTTATATTGGTTTTTGAATATCTCTTTGGCAATCAGTGCAATTTGGTTTGATTTTGAGCAAGAGGAAAAAAACAAATGGTTACAGAAATTACTTGCCCGAAAATAAATAGTTGTTGTTCAAAATAGTGAACAGCACTTTTTAATTTCAAACCCGTAAGTTCTTTAATATCCTGTAAAAGGGTATCTTTTTTTCAGATAAACGGTCATTTTTTTCCAATATTCGGTTGACGAGATTTATCGAAAAAGTGTATTTTACTTGAGCCTTCTATAATTATCGGTTATTTATACATTCGTTTTTCTATATATAAATTACAAACCAAGGAGATTACCGATAAATGAATAAATTTCGTTTTTTAGCGGCTTTTGCAGGAGTTTTTGCAATTGCTATCGCACTTTTCGCGTTTGATTTCGTAACAAACGCACAACGCGGCAGATCAGAAACCGATTCCGGCTCGGATTCAAAAGTTCCCGTCGTGCGCGGCGAAAGATTTTGCGCCACAGACCATAATTCGGAAAGAATTGCGGCGGCGGAAGCCGATTTTGCACAGCGTCTTAACGACAAAAAAGGCGATGACACGGCAAACGTCACGGGCGGCGTGATCAATGTTTATTTCCACGTTATCCGCAGAGGAACAGGCGTTTCAAACGGCGACATTACGGCGGCGATGATTACCAATCAGATGAATGTTTTGAATGCGGCTTACGCTTCAAAAGGCTGGTCGTTTAATCTCGTTTCGACCGATCGCACGACCAATTCGACGTGGTATACGGGTTGTTACGGTTCATCGGAAACCACGATGAAAAATGCGCTTCGCCAAGGCACGGCGGATGATCTGAACATTTACACCTGTTCACCTTCGGGCGGAATTTTGGGATATGCAACATTTCCGTCAAGCTATACGTCGGCACCGAAAAAAGACGGCGTTGTGATTCTTTACAGTTCAGTTCCGGGCGGAACCGCCGCGCCGTATAATCTCGGCGATACGGGAACGCACGAAGTCGGACACTGGATGGGCTTGTATCACACATTCCAAGGCGGATGTACCGGAAACGGCGATTTTGTTTCCGATACTCCGGCAGAAGCCAGCGCAGCTTTCGGATGCCCGACCGGACGCAATACTTGCTCGACGGCAGGAAATGATCCGATCACCAACTTTATGGATTACACGGACGATTCTTGTATGTTCCAGTTTACGACCGGACAAGATACGAGAATGGACGCGCAGTTTACGACCTATCGTTACAACAAATAATCCGAAATAAAATTCGACTCCGAAATGGAAAGTCCTTCGCGGCTTTCCATTTTTTTATTACAATTAAATCTATGCACGAATTTGTTTGTTTTAACGAAAAGATTTTTCGCGCCGAAGAAGTTTCGATCTCGGCAATTTCTTCCGCCGCTTTTTACGGAAAAGGGATTTTTACGACCGTTGCAATTATCGAT
>DAITPE010000597.1:0-3529 GCA_036833775.1 Pyrinomonadaceae bacterium
AATTCGTAACAGGCTCGTTTTCCGGTTCTTTGCTGATGAAATTAACGACTCCGGCAATCGCACCGCCGCCGTAAAATGTCGCCGAAGGTCCTTTGATAATTTCGACTTGTTTAAGATCGAGCGGCGGAATTTCCAGGATACTCAGACTTCCCGAAAAACCTCCGAAAGCGGGGAAACCGTCTTTCAAAATTTGCGTGTAGCGTCCGTCAAGCCCTTGAATGCGAACGCTTTGCGTATTCGATGTTGCCGAAGTTTGTTGAACTTGAATGCCTGTGCTTTCGTGCAAAACCATCGAAACATTGGCAGGACGCATATTTATTTTTTCGTCAACTTCTTCTTCGTCGATCGCTTCGACGCGCGTCGGTTCATCGTCGATCGTGCGTCCGGTTCGCGTGGAACTGATCGTAACTTCGCCGACTTCGTTATTGATTTTCAAAAAAACAGTTTTCTCGCTGGAATCTGTCAGCGGAAAAGTAAATTTTACCTCGACGGATTCATAACCGAGCGAAGAAACAACTAAAGTTTGATCGCCATCGGGAATATTTGAAAGGGAAATTTTACCGTTTGAATCGGTCATTCCGCCGATTTCCGAATCTTTCAGCGAAACATTCGCTTCGGCAATATTTTCTTTGGTTTCCTCATTTTTTACAACAATTTGCAGAGAATTTTGCATTTGTCCAAATGCGATCTGTGCCGTCAAAATAACGGCAATAAAAAAAATAATTTTATACATAAAAACTCCTGAATTTAATTCAATAAAGATTAAAAGCGGCTTCAAATTATTTGAAGCAACTTTGGAAATGAAAGCCTTTCTTTCAAAGAAAAAAAGGCGCAATTATCCTATCGAATTAAATTTCGGCGGCTGCCAAACGGAAGTTTTGTATTCTTTGGTGTATGGATTTTTGTAGGAATTTTCAGTGCTGAAAATTCCCGCAACGATTACTTTATTGGTGATAGTAAATGATTTAAGTTGGTAAGCAGTCGAAAAATGACAGCAGGAACAAATGCAAAACGGTGAACATTCGTCGCCGTTTTTTTCTGAATCCGAGTTTTCGGAAAAAGCTTTTTGTTTCGAGATTTCATTATTTGTAAATTCGGCATTCGCCAACATTTCGTCACAAGGAGTAAGCGACAAAACCAAAATGTAAATGATGAAAATGAAACAAAAAACTTTCAATTTATTTATTTCTCCAAAATCAAAATCGCGCCGTCAGAGTAAAAAATGTCGCGTACTGTGTATTTTTGCGCAAGCAATTTGTTTAACTCAGCAACAGAATCTCCGTCGGTCGGAAACTGATTTTTGTCGCTTAATTTTACAAACTTGTATTCAAAAGTTTGATTTGCATCGGCTGTTTCCGCAAAAACGAGTTTTCCGCCTTTGGTTTCAGGTTCGTCGCATGAAGTGTCGCCGAGAAACATTCCTTTGTAAAAATTTGCAGGTGTTACCTTTTTGGCGATTTCCTTTTGATATTTATCGGTGTCGAGCAAGATATATGAAACAGCATTTCCCGAAACTTTTGCGAGCAATGCAAATTTCATTAATCCGATTCTTCTTCCGCCGATCAGTTGAAATCCATCTTTTGCAAGTGTGTTGATTTCTTTTTCAAATCCGTTTACGTCTTTGAGAAAACGATATTGAATCTTTTCGGCATTATCATTTCGCAAATCTTTTTCGAGCAAAACCGAAACGGAAAAATCGAATGTGCCGGATTTATTGAAAAGAATCTTGATCGGTTGAAAACCTTCCGAAACATTATCCAGCGCGGTTTGAATTTCTGTCGTCGGGCTTTTTCCAATACCGATCTTGCCGATAATTACTTTGTATTCTTTAGTTTTGACGGTTTTGTTGCTTTGTCTTTCAAGCAAAAAAACATCGCCTTTAGTCAGCCGCAAAAGAGTTTCATTTACGGTTGGGATAGCACTTCGGTCGCTGTCGATAATGATTCCATCGAGACATGAACTGAGCGGAAGTATTTGAACGACACTAAAGCCTTGTTCGGCTTTTGCATTAAGCCGTGTTTCAATAAAATTTTTATTCGGACTCGTCATCCAATCGTATTCGTAAGTGCCTTCGTCAAGCCTGACAACTGCGGCAAATTTTTGTGCATTTGCCGCATCGCCGCCATAGTTGAAAGCTTTTTCAACACGATAATTCAGCTTCCCGAGTTTATTTAATTCTTCGATATAACGCGAAAAATCGTTTGCCAAGACAAACTGTGTTGCGGGTTTATTCGTTTCCTGTGTTTTCGGCGGCGTTACTGCCTCAACTACCAAAGCCGGTTGCTCAATTTTTTTACCTGATTGAGCAAATGTAAATGTCGGTGAAGTCAAAAGACTTACCGACATTAATAATGAAAAAAATCTTACTGCTTTCATGTTTTTTGTAAATTTTAAGCCGTTTTCGACAAAGTTTCCATATCGGGTTTCCAGCGCAGAACGGGTTTTCTTGCCGCCGTTGCTTCGTCGAGCCGTCCGATTCTGGTCGTATGCGGAGCGTCGATCACTAATTGCGGATTTTCCTGCGCTTCTTGGGCGATGTCTTTCATTGCTTCGATAAATGCGTCCAAATCTTGTCTGCCGACTGATTCGGTCGGTTCGATCAGCATTGCGCCTTCAACGATTAACGGGAAATAGATCGTCATCGGATGAAATCCGTAATCAATCAGTCGTTTTGCAATATCGAGCGTGTGAACGCCTTTGCGCGATTGTTTTTTGTGCGACAAAATAACTTCGTGCATCGGGTCTGAATCAAACGGTTTATCGAAATCTTCAGCCAAATAATGCGCCAAATATCTTGCGTTCAAAACCGCCGCTTCGGTCGCTTCCTTCAAACCTTCCGCGCCGTGTGTATAGATGTATGAAAGTGCGCGGATCATCATTCCGAAATTACCGAAAAACGCTTTGACGCGACCGATTGATTCGGGAACATTATATTCGAGTTTGAAGTTTTCGCCGTCTTTTACGATATGCGGAGTCGGCAAAAACGGTTTCAATTCCTCGGTGCAGCAGCACGGACCGCAACCCGGACCGCCGCCGCCGTGCGGAGTCGAAAAGGTTTTGTGCAGATTCAAGTGAATCACGTCAACGCCCATATCGCCCGGACGCGCAACGCCGACGAGCGCATTCATATTTGCGCCGTCCATGTAAACCAAACCGCCTGCGTCGTGAATAATCGTGCAGATTTCCTTGATGTTTTTCTCGAAAGTTCCGACCGTGTTCGGATTCGTCAGCATCAATCCGGCAACTCCGCCTTGATCGCAGAGTTCCTTCAAATGCTCCATATCGGTCAAACCTTCGCTTGTCGAACGAATGGTTTTAACCGTAAATCCTGCAAGCGCGGCTGAGGCGGGATTTGTGCCGTGCGCCGAGTCGGGAATCAGCATCACGCGGCGATCCTTCGATGCTTCGCCGTCGCGTTTATCCAAAAACGCGCGAATCAGCAAAACGCCCGTCATTTCGCCTTGCGCACCGGCGGCAGGTTGAAGCGAAACGCCCGGAAGTCCGGTAATTTCCGCTAAATCTTCCTGTA
>DAITPE010000598.1:0-3498 GCA_036833775.1 Pyrinomonadaceae bacterium
GAACGACACGAGTATTTTTTCGCGGATTGTGCCTTCTCTACTCCGCGAAATAAACTCTGGCGGATTTTTTAAGTTTCTATTTTCTCCGATTATTTCGGGCAAAAACGCTTTCGGGCAGGAGTTTTTATCGCGGGAAATTAAAGCGGAAAACTATTGTCGCCAATCGGCGCAGAGAGTTTTCCAAGCCTTTGAAGCCAATTTCCCGAAAGAATTAGCCTTACGGGAACTCGATGCACAAGAAGTTTTCGATGAGATGTTTCTAAGCCACCGGCGCGAACATCTGGAAACCCCAAAACTCCCGAATCAAAAACGCATTGATGTCCGGCGATATTTGACCGCGACGGAAATAAAATGCGACGAAACGAATTACCTCACGCATAACGGAGCGTTGGCTTCTTTGGTGAGCCTTAAAACCTTACCGCAGGGCTTTGTAACCGCTGACACGATGCGTTATTTGACGGCGACGAGAAATCTGCGCTTTCCGCACGAAATCGTGATTGATTTGACGACAACGGAAAAAACGTCGGCGAAAAAGGATTTGCAGAAACGGATTGACCGGATTGACGGCAGCCGCAATACTTGGTTTGGCTTTAAATCCCTCAAAAAAGATGCCGTCGTCATCAAATCAGACCTTGAAAATCTGCTCGAACAGGTCGAAGCTGACAATGAAGAAATCTGTCACATTCGGCTTAATGTGATCGTTTACGGCGGAAAACCAAGCACAAAAAATGAGCTTGCCGAAAGCATTAAAATTCTCGATGATCGCTGTGACGAATGTATAGCTTCCATTCGGAAAAAAACGGGCGCAGACGCAATTCGTGAAGATGCAGCAAGGCAGCGGGCGATTTATCCGCGAATGTTAGCGGGAGAGTTTTCGCCCAAAAAAACCGGGCAGGAACTGGTTGAAATAGCAGATTCGGTCATCGCGTTTGTGCCAACGGAAACAACTTGGCGCGGAAGTCTGCGCCCGCATAGCATTTTTACCACGCCGTCAGGAACAATGTTTGGGTTAGACCTTTACGACCGCGCTTTAATCAAATCGCCGACGGTTATCGTTACTGCCGCTTCCGGCGAAGGCAAATCCTTTTTGGCGACTATGTTGATCACCGATATTCGCGCTCATCGCGGGCAGGTCAAAGTGCGTGTGATGGATTACCGTTACTCGTTCAAACCAATCTGCCGCCTTTTTAATGGTCGCCATATCGAATTCAACGAGCGCGAGCCGAAGCCGATCAATATCTGGAACTATCCGGGCATCGAAACCGGCAAACTGCCTTCCAAACGACAACTGGCGATGGTTTTAACCGACATTTTGATTTTGAGCAAAACGCCTAAAACCGATGCCATTACAAGCGCGATTGCTTCAACCGTGATTGATGAAGTGTATAAAATGGCGGCGGCGCGAAACGGTGAAGGCAGACCGAAGTTTCAACCGACGTTGGGACATTTTCTCGACGTTCTCAAAAGTTACCATTGGTCAGACGTGCAGAAGGCGCGAGCCGACGAGCTTTATCTCAAACTCAATATTTACCGCAAAGACCCGTGGCTTAACGCACCGACACACCTCGATTACGACCAGCATTCGATGTTCGACGTTTTCGAGCTTTCAACCATCGCCACACTCGACGAAAAAATCCGTGAATCAGTCGGTTTCCGAATTTCCGCCCAAATAATGCAGGAAATCGGCGAAGAAGACGTTAGCGGACAAAAAACACCGATTCTCTTTATCTGCGACGAAGTGCGCGAAATTAACAAACATTTTCCAGCGATTCAGGAATTGATGGCGGAAGCGTCCGTCACAGGACGAAAGGAAGGATTGGTCACGATTCTGTTTTCGCAAGCCTACGAGCATTTTACCGGAACAATCGAACGCCCAAATATCACGGGCATTGATCTGGTCAAAAATTCGGGCGTGAAAATCATCGGCAAACAAATCGGCGGCTTTGAACGCCTTGCCGATGATTGCGAATTTTCCAAAGAAACCATCGCTGCCGTTCGTGCCATTAACAATCAATACGGGCGTTACACGCAATGGGTGATGGTTTTGGGTAGCGGCAATGACAAAATTATCGAGATGGCAGAGGTTCACGCTTCTCCGACGATGCTCTGGGCGAACACGAACGACACGAACGAAGCCAACGCTCGTCGTCTGGTCGAATCTTTGCGCCCTGATTTACCGCTGGCGATTATCGTCAGTCATCTTGCCCAAAAATATCCGCTCGGACTTACTGCCGTCGGACTCACTGGGCTTTCCGAGCAGGATTTGGCAGAACTCAGCACAGAAGGAGCAATTCAATGAAAAAGCAAAAACTAAGTTTTCCGAAACAAATTTTAATGAGTTTGCTGCTGACTTCGATATTTCTGTCCTTTGAAGTCAAACCGGCGCAGGCGCAATGGACGGTTTTCGATCCTTCACAGTATGCCTTGCAGCTTTCAAAAAAAATCGAAGAAGCGACGCGCTGGGTGGAAACTATTAATCATTATATTTCGATGTATGAAAATGCCGTCAAGCAATACGAAAAAATGGTCGAAAGCGTGTCGAATTTGCGCGGAATTTTAGACAAAGTTGACGAGCAAATTACCAGACATAAACAACTTATCACGACTTACGCCCAGCTTGGAAAACTCATTCGCGGCACTTTCGAGTTAAAACGGCGAATCGAGAACACTATCACCAGCCAAATTCAATCCATCGTCAATATCTCGCGCCGCCTGAGAAATGGAATTTTCGATATGGATCAGAACAAACGCGATTTGGATGATTTTCTGCGCCATTCCATCGGGCGGCGGGCGGACGCGGAACTAAAAAACCTCGAACGCCTCGCCAAGCTCGATTCCGAACTCGAAAGAATGCTTTATGACCGCGAAATGGTTCTGCTCGATTTAGCCAAACTATATGAGGAGCGGGAAAAAATCGCCGAGAAGATTAAGGCGATTGATACAACGAACCCCGCTAATCAAGACGGCGTGCAATCTTTGATTGACCAGATGTTGGCAATAAATTTACGCATTACGACCGTCGAAGGACAACTGCGTGAACTCGAAGCGAAGATTCAGGAAAAGTTCGTCAAATACGGGTTGAAAATCGAACAAATGACCGAGTTCGGAAAAGAAATTCGCCAGACGAATGAAATGATGACGGGTATTACAAGAGCAAGCGATGAATTTATGATCGAGCTTGAAAAATACGATGTCTGGCGGCAGGAAATATACGACAACCAGCTTCCTTAATAATCGAAAGAAAAAGCAAAACGGAGAATGTAAAGCTATGAGATTTATTAATAAAAAACTTTTCACTCAAACGGCGGTTATTTTTGTTCTGTTGACGTGCATTTTTCTCGACGCTAGCCAAACCTATGCTCAGAGAAGACAAGTCAAACCGCCGCGCGTCGAAGGGCAAACGGTAATCGGAACGATAAACGGAGTTCCCGTTACCGCCAACGATATTATTATGACCATCAACTACGATTCTCCGTTTATGCCGCCGCTCGATGGCAG
>DAITPE010000599.1:0-3490 GCA_036833775.1 Pyrinomonadaceae bacterium
GATAAATAAAGAACCATTTTATCAATTTTCAATTATCCATTATCAATTATTTCAGCGTTTATTTTTACCTTTGAATAGTTTTGTCCGATTACTTACTTCTACACTCTTTAACCACTTTCGAGAATTTATTGAATAATCGCAAAAAAATTAATGCCGCTTTATATGAAATTTTGAGAAATCGTATAATCAGCGTAAAATAAACGCAATTTCGGAGTGTAAAATCTTATGCCGCAGACAAATCTTGAAATTCCAAATATGCCTTCGGGTTTTGTTCCGCAAAAACTTTCTTATGAAGAATTTTTGCGCGAATACGACGGGCAATATGCCGAATACGTTGACGGAGAAATCATAAGTAATATGTCAGTAACTCAACAGCACGATATTTTAGTTAAGTATTTGATAACTCTTCTAACAATGTTTGTCGAGACCAAAAAAATCGGCAAAATTCACGGCGAACCATATCAAATGAAAATGACTTTCGGCGATAAAACGAAAGGACGCGAGCCTGACATTTTCTTTGTTTCAACGAATAATTTCGATCGTGCGAAGAAACAATATTTCGACGGCGCGGCTGATTTGGTTATCGAAGTTATTTCCCCTGAAAGCATTACACGGGATTATGTTGATAAATTCGACGAATACGAAGCTGCTGGCGTAAACGAATATTGGATAATCGATCCGCATCGGCGAACGGCAATTTTTTACGGTTTCGATACCGACAGCAAGTATAAAATGCTTTCCATCAATAGTGACGGAGTTTTTGAAAGCCGTGTGATTGCAGGGCTTTGGATCAAGACGGATTGGCTTTGGCAGGAAGAGTTGCCGAATTTGCTCGACGTTTTAAAAGATTGGAAATTAGTTTAATATTTATTTTATGATTAACGGCAACTACGAAAAACTTGTCGAACAGATTACCGACCTCGTTTTGGCGAAGATCGGCGACGACGCTTATTGTCCGTCGTTCTGCCGCGCGGACGTTGAACGAATCGTTGACGCGGGCGCGTCGCGGATTGGAATCGTTTTGGGTGAAACGGCGACGGCGCACGATTGGGCGAGCCTGATCGACCATACTTTGCTCAAACCCGAAGCGACCGAAAACGACATCAAAAAGCTCTGCAATGAAGCGATCCAATACGGTTTTGCGTCCGTCTGCGTGAATCCTGCGTGGGTGAAAAAGGCGAGCGAATTTTTGAGCGGTTCGAGCGTTCCGGTCTGCACCGTGATCGGTTTTCCGCTCGGCGCGACCTTGCCCGATGTGAAGGCTTACGAAGCGCGTCGTGCAATTTTTAACGGCGCAAGGGAAGTCGATATGGTGATAAATATCGGCGCACTCAAATCGGGTGACGACTGCACCGTCGAAGACGACATTCGCGCCGTGGCAAACGCGGCGCACGAAAACGGCGTTCTATTGAAAGTCATCATCGAAACGGCGTTATTGACCGACGACGAAAAGGTTCGCGCGTGTCTTGCGTCGAAAAACGCGGGCGCAGATTTCGTGAAAACTTCGACCGGATTCGCCAAAGGCGGCGCAACTGCCGACGACGTTTCATTGATGCGCCGCGCGGTCGGACACAGTTTGGGCGTAAAAGCTTCGGGCGGCGTGAAAGGCATCGAAGACGCGCGCGCAATGTTCGAAGCCGGCGCAACCCGCATCGGCGCATCGGTCGGCGTGAAAATTGCTCAAGAAGCAAGCGGAATCAAATCGAACATCGTCGCGGGAAGTTATTAAAAGGGATGAAATTTGAAGGATGAGGGATGAATTGAATTTCAATTCGTCCCTTTTTTCGTGATGTGTTTGAAAACTCTTAAAACACTACAACTTGAGCCGAATCATCGATATTGTATTGAAATAAGAAACCAACTTTCTCTTTTTGATTAATTTGTATGCTTATCACTTTATCATCATCATTGATTGACCTCGGATATTTCCGATAAATAGAATACTCCCAATACCATCCATCAACTTTACCACTCGGGAAAATAGCACTGGTTATGCAGTCAGGGTCGCCTAAAATATCGACAACTTCTTCCGGCGACATTCCTTTTTGAACTTTGCGCCAATTTTCCAAGATTCTTTTCGATCTGTTTTCGTCCGAAATAAAAGGAAATAGTTCATTTTTTTTATAGCATCTGATCGCATCGACTTTTTTTTCGGCAAAACTTCCCTCGAAGATGTGGCAAGCACCGAGAAGGAAAAATAGCGACAAGAAAACGATCTTAACAGACAAACTTAAACATTTCATATAGTTAAATTGCAGAAACGCGACCGTAAATTGAGTGTGCATAACATTAAGTTACACGCTCCCTTGCGGTTGCGTTTCCGCCTGATTTTACAGCACAGCGGCGACGGTGTTGCTCGGTATCGATTCGCCGTTCGTGTTAAAGGGGACGATGCAGTATGCGAAAATTTATAAATTATGTGAATCAAGAGCAGAAATTGAAGATATTCTTTGCGCTTTTTGCGTAAAACTTTGCGGACTTTGCGGTTAAGTTAAATTTAACCGCAAAGTCCGCAAAGAAAAAACTCAAGACGCAGAGAACGCAAAGCCTTTATTTATCATAAATATTTTCTACACTTGATTCACATAAATTAATTATTGGTCTTTGCTCATCTCTTCGATTCGTTTTTCAGTTAGTTGGATAAACTGTTTGACCTCGTCGATTTCTTTGCCCGATATATTTTCTGCCTCGGCTTTTTTGATGAACTCTTTCGCAAAAGCGACACAAGATTTTCTGCTTTCAAGGTCGGTCTTTTTAGAGCAATCGATAATTTTTTTATACAAATTATTTAATTCTGTGAATCTTGAACCCCAATTGCACGGTGTATCTCTTCGCTTGATAAATTCTTCCATTCTCGGAATGTATGCTCTGAAATATTCGATTTGTTCTTTAACTTCAGGATCGTTTTCGTATTTGGTGAGAAATTCTTTGGCAATCTTGACGCACGATTTTTGACTTTCTACGTCAGTTTTGGCATAGCAGGCGACAAATCGATTATACAAGACAGATTGTTCGATGATTGTAGGTAAAGCGGGATTCGGAAAATTTTCAACAGCGGCATTTTTCTTCATTCCTGCTGTTTTAATTAACTCATCCATTTTTTGAGCATAGCTTTTGAGTTCGTTGTAATCACGCGCCGTTGAAGGGTCTTCTTCGAAATAACGAGCGAGTTTATTGGCAATACTCAGACACTTTTTCCTGCTTGCGAGATCGGTTTTGGAATTACAATCCCAAAGCTTGAGAAATAATTCCAGGTCGGATTCTTCGGGCGAACGCGTTTCCAAAAAGTTTGTTTTGACGGCTTTTATCAAAGCAGGATTGCCGCCGCGCTTTGTTATCTTTTGTTCGTCGTCTTTTGTCAGCTCAAAACCGACCTTTCTTTCCTCGATCTGTTCGATCAGCTTGGCGTTTATTTGTGCGACGGTTTTATCGACGCGCGAAGTAAACGTCAGTTTTGAAAGTATATCGTTGAGCGTCAACGGTTTCGGCT
>DAITPE010000600.1:0-3490 GCA_036833775.1 Pyrinomonadaceae bacterium
GATTTCCTTTTGACCTTTTATATTTTTCGTAACTTTACTGCTTTCATTATTTTTTTCATTTTCAATATTTTCGGTAGTTTCTGAAATCGGTTTCCCATCGGCATCCTTATTCATTTCCATTATAGATTTCAAAATATTTTGTTTTAATCCTGCCTCGAGTTGATCAAAATTTAATCCGTAAACTTCAAACACCTTCCTCAAATTTTCTTCATTGTTTGTTCCGCGTTCGTAAACGTCTCGATAAATGATCAAAATTCCGTTTTCGACGACAATCGTTTCATATCTCAATTCAACCGGAATTGTTTTCGCCAGTTCGACATTTTTGGTTTTGCCGCGTTCCTTTAAAAATTCCAAAACTTGCGATTTATCAAGTTCGGTTCCCGAAACTTGTGAAAGAATCAACGAAAAATCTTCAACTTGGTCGTTAGTCAGCCCGACACAGCCGTGCGAAGCAAAATTTCCTAATCTTTCCTTTTGTTTGCCGCCGTGAATCAATGACGGTAAGCCGATCGGGATTTTAATTAATCCGAGCGGATTCAGTTTACTTCCCGCTTCGACTTTTTTATACGGTTTGAATTTTCCTTTTACCCAAGGTTCGTCCGGCGGTGTCCAAGTCGGGTTGAAAATGATCGTATCGGCTTTTCTTAATCCGTTCGGCAATGGAAATTCGGGATAACCGATTCCGATTTTATAAGTTTTCACTAAATTTCCGTCTTGAAAAACATCCATTCGGTAAGCAGGCGCGTTTACAACGATTCGCGTATCAGCCGGAATCGAATTCGGTTTGTTGTTCAAAGCTGTTTCTGGATTTAGTTCACCCGCATTCCAACGGCTCGTGACGAGTTCAAAGATTTTATCGGCTTTTTCATCGCCGAACATTTGCCGAATCTTGTTTTCGGCGTTTCTTTCGGCATTTCTCGTCGAACCGGATTTCATTTCGTTTTCACCGAGTGCGGCAACAGCTTCACCCGTCAATTTTCTCAGTTTGTCGAGTTCTTCATCGTTTATTTGTGCATCGTTTTTCAAAGATTCGGCAAAACCTTCATCATAAAGAAGCGCATCCAAAACCGGTAAAGTAAAAGGGAGTTTTTGCTTTACTTGGTTCGATTTTGCTGTATTTTGATTATTGTTTGAATTTACATTTTCAGTTGCTGAATTAGTGTTTTGAATCGTTTCAGCCTTATTTGAATCAAATTTCGGCACTGAACAACCGATAAAACCAATTTGAACCGCAGATATGAATAAAATGAATATTATTCTTAAGTTTTTTGTTGATGACATAATTTATGTTTGGATTTAATACAAATTTCGTTAAGTTATACAATCTGCAATATTTATGCCTGTTTTACCTAAAATCTCCGGTAAATTAAATTTCACTGGAAATCTCTGATTCAAAAAGTGTATTATTAAAAGTGCGGATATTTTTTGTCCGTTCCCGTCATTGCTTTTCTAAAAAAACCCGTCATTTATATGTCATTTCTTTTCGCTAATTTTCAAACAATTACAGGTTTACCTGAAATTTTTGCTTACATCTTCATTTTAATTTTCGGTTGTTTGGTCGGCAGTTTTTTGAATGTCGTCATTCATCGCGTGCCGCTCGAAGAATCGGTCGTTTTTCCGAATTCGGCTTGCCCGAAATGTAAAAAACCGATCAAACCTTACGACAATATTCCAATCTTGAGTTGGTTGATTTTGGGCGGAAAATGCCGAAACTGCAAAGAGAAAATTTCGGCGCGTTATCCGGCGGTCGAACTTTTGAACGGTCTTTTATGGGTTTTGGTTTATTCTCAGATCGGGTTTAATCCGTTTCTTCCCGTGTGTTTGATTTTTGTTACGACGATGGTTTCGCTAATTTTTATCGATGCGGAACATATGATCTTGCCGGACGTGATAAATTTTCCGTTACTGTTTTTCGCGCTACTCGTTCGTGTTTTATTCCCGATATTTTTAACTGCCGAATATTTTTCGGATTTAAAGTTTTCGCCGCTTTCTTCTTCCTTAAAAGAATATCCCGTTTGGTTGGTTTCGCTTTTCGGCGCAATTTTAGGCGGTCTTGTCGGTGGCGGATTTTTATGGCTGATGGGGAAATTATGGAAACTTTATCGCGGAATCGATGCAATGGGTTTGGGCGATGTCAAAATGATGTTTGCAGTCGGTGCCTTGCTCGGCTGGCGATTAACTTTGTTGTCGATTTTTCTCAGTGCCTTTGCAGGTTCGATTATCGGAATTTTTGTAATTATTAGAAAGAAAGACTTAAATTTACAAGCCAAACTTCCCTTTGGAATTTTTCTCGGAATCGGTTCGATACTTTCATTACTTTTCGGTGAAAAACTGATCAATTGGTATATTCAGAGTTTTCTGCCTTAATTTTTGACGGCTGTCACTGCTTTTTCCATACAATCTGCCGAACAATAAAAAGTTTTGGATCGTAAATTCAAAGCTTTTTTTTTCGCAATCCAAATTCCGCAACTCGAACATTTAACCAGTGACGAATTCGGTGAAATCTCTGTTGTTTCGATCTGTTTTTCGCCTCCTTTATTGAGTTTCCGCATTTTTTTGAACATTCGCCACATATACAAACCCATTTGGATTTGCTTTCTGTAACGAAGCGCGATCAGAGAAAATAAGAGCAACAGAATCAATAAAATAACAAGAAATTTCATCATACTTTTTCTATTTGTTGCCCTCTTTTATTTGCGATTTTATTTCCTCTATCGTTGGAGCTTTCGGGTTTATGCTTTGAAGTATCTGGAGAGTTTTAACGGCTTCTGCTTCATTATTATCCTGCAAAAAAGCCTGTGTTAAAAAATATAAAGCCTTTTCGTGTTTCGGGTCTTTCGACAAAGTTTTTTGAAATTCGGTTATTGCTTTTTTTGTGTCGGACGGTTTTTGCAGCAAAAAAGTCATTCCGATTTCTGTCATAACTTCAACATCGTCAGGCTTTTGTTTTAAGGCAGCATCGTAATATTTTCTGGCTTTTTCGTAGCTTTCGTTTTCATTTTTGAAAAAACCGTGATCGAAATTCAAATTGCCGAGCGCCACAATTACTTCATAATCATTTGAATTTAATTGATTTGCGCGATTTAGAATTTTTTCCGCTTCGATCAAAATCGCAGTATCTTTTTTCATCGCGGCATATTTATAAAGGCTGACTCCGAGTTTTTTCTGAAATTCAAAATCTTTCGGTGCTTGCTCGGCTTCAGCAATCTTTTGTTTTATTTCTGAATCGGATAATGTCAGGTCTTCCTGATTCGTTTGCGCCGCATTTGTCGATTTTTGAAGTCCGGCGATTTCCGTTCTCAATTTTTCCATTTCGGCACGATTTAATCCGTTTGCAAGGATAAAACCGCCGACAAAACTTAAAATAACGGCAGCAATCGAGAGCCAAATTGATTTATTATTCATCGAAAAAATGATAACAAATTAAGTTTAGAAAAAAAATCGGCGTTGTTTGGATAATTCAAACAACGCCGATTTTATTAAGAAAACA
>DAITPE010000601.1:0-3484 GCA_036833775.1 Pyrinomonadaceae bacterium
ATTCAAACCTGAACAAGTTTTTCTTACCTGAAATTCAAACTATCTTATGAAAAAAGCCGAGAATATTTTGCCTTTTGCAGGCGTTTCCGAAGTTGTTTCAGACAGCGCGGTTACAACCGAAAATGTTGATTCAAAATGGATTTACGGTCCGAAAACGGATTTGATAATCGGCTGCGGCGCGTGGGCATTGCCGCTGTTGCTTTTGACGCAGTTCGGGACGGCGAATTTTCCGCAGATCGTGATAACGATCTTTTACGCGCTCGCACTTTTTTTCAATTATCCGCATTATATGGCAACGATTTACCGCGTTTTTCGGACGAAGGAAGAGTTTGCCAAGTATAAGATTTTCACCGTTCACATCACTTTATTGGCGATTTTACTCGTCGTTCTGAGCCACTTTTCGACTTATTTGCTCGCCGTTATTTTCACGCTTTATCTGACTTGGAGTCCTTTTCATTACACGGCGCAAAATTTCGGCATCGATCTGATGTTCGTCCGCAGAAACGGCGCGGAAACGAGCGTGAAAACGCGGCGCGCGCTTTACGCGGCTTTTCTTGCGCCTTATTTGATGTTTTTTCTCGCGTTTCATTCGGCGACGGCAAGCGACGATTACGTGATTTCGCTCGGAATTCCGTTCAAAATTGCGATGTATCTTTGGATTGCGGCACTTGGAGTTTTTGCTTTTTCGGCGATTTACAGCTTCCGCGAATTTCTCAAACAAACGAGCGTTTCGGCGATGATTGCGCCGCTCGTTTTGCTTTCGACGCAGACGGTCTGGTTCGTCATTCCGACCGGATTGATGTTTTTTACGAATCTCGGAATTCAGCAAAATCCCGCGACGATCGCGGTGATTGCCGTGATGCATTCGGCGCAGTATTTATGGATCACTTCGTATTTTGCGCGGCGCGAAAAAAGCAGTGAAAATGCCGAAAACTCAACATCGAAAAGTTGGAAATTTTCTTCGTATTTCGGAATTTTGATCGTCGGCGGAATCGCGCTTTTTCTGCCGGTTCCGTGGTTTGCGAGCCGCGTTTTGCATCTCGATTTCGGGACGAGTTTTTTGATAATCACCGCGCTCGTCAATCTTCATCATTTTATTTTAGACGGCGCGATCTGGAAATTGCGCGACGGTCGAATCGCTGCGTTTTTATTGAATCGTAAAAAGGAAAACGCCGAAACGGATTCGCCAAATTCCGTTTGGAAATGGTTTTCAGGCGCGACAATTTCGGCGCGTTTAGTGAAAATCGCCTTGGTTTTCCCGCTTCTTTCGTTGGCTTTGATCGATCAGACAAAATTTACTTACAGCGCAAAAGCAAAGGACGATTCGAGTTTCAAAATCGCTTCGCAAATGAATCCTTACGATGCTTCGCTAAGATTGAAAATCGCGCGTGCGGAAGAAGAAAAAGGCAATTTGACCGAAGCGCAAAACCAACTTACAGAAGCAGTTAGAATCAATCCTTCGCTGCGTCAAGCGCAAGATTCGCTGGCGCGGATTTTGATCCAAACGGGAAAATATGAAGAAGCTTTCAAGCATTATCAGAAAATGTTTCAAAGCATAAAGCCGGACGCGAATGCATTGATAAATTACGGCGTTCTCGCCGCGCAATTCGACCGCGAAGACGAAGCTTTGAAATCCTGGCAAGATGCGCTCAATCTCGATAATTCACAGGCGAACGCGCATTTTTATCTTGGCGAATTGTTAAGTAAAAGAAAGGATTTTAACGCGGCGATCGATCATTACGAGCGATTTTTGGTGCTTGCAGGAAAAGAAAATTCCGCCCAAAAAACGGCTCCGTCGATGATTCTGCAAGCCGCGCAATCGCTCGGGTTTTCATATACGCAGACGGGAAATTATGAAAAATCGCAAACGGCTTTAAATAACGCGCTGAAATTGTCGGAAAATATCGGTAACTCCGAAACTTCCGCCGAACTTTTGATAAATCTCGCTGAAAACGAAATTGCGGCGAACAAAAACGCGCAGGCTTTGGCTGATTTTCAACGCGCTTTATCACTTGCAAAAACAGATTCAGCGATCGGCGGAAATTCCGAACAATGGCTCAAATTCGGAAAGTTCTTAAATTCGATAAAAGCCGATTCTCGTTACATTTACGCTTGTTTCGTAAAAGCCGAAACGCAGCTTCCGAAAGACGAAACGGACGAAACAAAAAAGTTATCCGAAGCCGTCAAAAACGAAATCGCCGAAGCCGATAAAACCTTCGATCTCGAAAAACGAAAAGCCGTTAAAGCTAAAAACGATGAAATTTTGAAAGAAGTTTTAACTTTCAAGATGTAAAAAAACGATTTATCGGAAATTAAAAAAGCGTCGAATATTTTCTATATTTGACGCTTTTTGATTTTGCGGTTAATTTGTAAGTCAATTCATTAAAGCAATTTACAAATTAAAAAAGTCGAGATTCGGAAAAAATGCGGAAAATTTTATGTTCGGTTTTGTTGGCGGCTTTGGTTTTTAGTTCGTTTTTGAGCGTCGGAGCGCAGACAAAATCGAAAATTACGGCGATCAAAGCAGGGAAATTGGTTGACACGGAAAACGGTAAAGTTTTGGAAAATCAGATAATTCTGATCGAAGACAATATTATCAAAGCCGTCGGCGCAAACGTGCAGATTCCTTCGGGCGCGGAAGTTGTCGATCTTTCAAAAGCGACGGTGATGCCCGGTTTTATCGATACGCACACGCATATCACGGGCGATGCGGACACGAATTATTACGATATGTTTCGCAAATCGTTTGTCGATTCGGCAATTACGGTTCATTTGAACGCGAAAAAGACGCTCGATGCGGGATTTACAACGATTCGCGATCTCGGTTCGGAAGGGTTTGTCGATGTCGCTTTGCGAAATGCGATCAACGAAGGAAAAATTCCCGGACCGCGAATTCAGTGCGCGGTTTATTACATCGGTTCGACGGGAAGCCACGGCGATCTGAACGGTTTTTCGCCTTGGCTTTCATGGCGGACGCCCGAAGAAATGTCGGGCGTCGCAGACGGCGTTGACGGCGTTCGCAAAAAAGTTCGTTATCTCATCAAATACGGCGCAGACGTAATTAAATTCGGCGCAACGGCGGGAGTTTTGTCGGAAGAAGCAAGCGTCGGCGCACCGCAGTTTTCGCAGGAAGAAATGAACGCGATCGTCGAAGAAGCGAAACAGCACGGCATCAAGGCTTGTGCACACGCACACGGCACGGAAGGAATCAAAATGGCGATCAAGGCAGGCGTTGCTTCGGTCGAACACGGTTCGTTTCTCGACGACGAAGGCATCAAAATGATGAAGGAACGCGGAACTTATCTTTCCGCCGATATTTACAACGACGATTACATTATGGCGGAATTTGGCAAACGCGGATTTCCGCAGAAAATTCTCGACAAAGAAAAACTCGTCGGGCGCACACAGCGCGAAAATTTCAAAAAAGCGGTTTTGGCAGGCGTAAAGATTGCTTACGGAACCGACGCCGGAGTTTATCCGCACG
>DAITPE010000602.1:0-3480 GCA_036833775.1 Pyrinomonadaceae bacterium
GAAAAATTTACATTATGTCGAGCATCAGCGAAGCAACATTACCCGGAATCGGGCAGAAATTTCAAATTGAAACAATGAGCGGCGACCGTCTGATCGTCATTATTCACGACGACGGACGGCGCGAACTTTATCATTACACACGGAAAAATTTTGATCGTGCGGCATCGGTTCTGACTTTATCTGACGGCGAAGCAAGACAAATTGCGGGCATCGTCGGCGGACTGACTTATGTGCCGAAAGCTCTTCCGAATCAGGAAGTCGTGCTTGAAGATTTGGTGTTGGAATGGTTCACCATCCAGCGCGGCGCACATTGTATCGGTAAAACGATCCGCGAGCTTCAAGCGCGAACGTTAACAGGCGCATCGATCGTTTCGATTGTCGAACCGAGCCGTGTCAAGCGCACGAATCCCGAAGCCGACACGCTTTTAAACGAAGGCGCGACGCTCATTTTGGCAGGCGACCGGAGCAACATCAAGGCTCTGAAAAATCTGCTCGTACACGGAAAAGGAGGTTAAATAGATGAATCATCTTGTATTGGAAATCGGTTTGGCAGTCACTTTGATCGCCGCTGCCGCTTTGCTTTCAAATTGGCTGAAGTTTTCGGTCGTGCCGTTTTTGATCTTGACCGGAATGGTCGTCGGTCCGCACGCGCCGAAGCTCGGACCTTTCGATTTCAGATTCGTGGAAAGCGCGGAATTGATCGAATTTATGGGACGCGTCGGCGTTCTCTTTCTGCTCTTTTATTTGGGTTTGGAGTTTTCCGTCAGCCGTTTGATTAAAGCCGGAAAATCGATCGCGGTCGGCGGTTCAATCTATATCGGTATCAATTTCACGGCGAGCTTGATCTATGCCTACGCGGTCGGTTTGCCGTATCAGGAAATCTTGGTCGTCGCGGGAATTACGACCATTTCTTCGAGCGCGATCGTCGCCAAAGTCTTGTTCGATCTGCGCCGCACCGCAAATCCCGAAACCGAAATGATTCTCGGCATCATTATGTTCGAGGACGTTTTTCTGGCGGTTTATTTGTCGCTCGTTTCGGGCATCGTGCTGAGCGGCGCGACATCTTTTTCGGGCATTGCGGCTTCGGGCGCGTTTGCGCTCATCTTTATTCTCGGCTTGATCTTTCTCGGCAGATTAGCAACACCTTGGCTCAACAAACTTCTACGGATTTCTTCAAACGAAGTTTTCGTGCTGGTGATTTTTGCGAGTTTGTTTTTGCTGGCGGGTTTGGGCGAAACGATTCACGTTGCCGAAGCGATCGGCGCATTATTGGTCGGTTTGATTCTTGCTGAAACCGATCATCTTGAACGAATCGAAAAACTCGTCGTGCCTTTTCGTGATTTTTTCGGTGCGATATTTTTCTTCGGATTCGGTTTGACGATCGATCCTTTCGCGCTCGGCGGCGCGGTTTGGATGGCTCTTGGCGCGGTTGTTTTGACCGTGATCGGAAATGTCGTCGCGGGAATTTTGGCAGGCAGAAGCGCGGGATTATCGCAAGCCGGTTCGCTCAATGTCGGTCTGACGATTGTTTCACGCGGCGAATTTTCGATCATTTTGGCGAATCTGGCAAAAGCGGGCGGATTACTGCCGATAATTCAGCCGTTTGCCGCGCTTTACGTGCTGATATTGGCGATTCTCGGACCGATTCTGACGAAAGAATCGGAGCGGATTTACGATCTTTCGGCGAGGTTTTTCAGCCGAAACAAATTGCCGCTCGATGAAGAAGAATTGCCGTCGAGTTGAAATTAAAAAAAGGGAGGCGGAATGAGAGAACTTGAGATTACAGAGATGCTTTTACTGACCGTGGCAGGTTGGGCTTTGATCACTTTTGCGGTCAAAGATATGTTTTTGGCGGCACGTTGCAGCTTGTCCGAAAATCCGCGCGATCCGACGTTTGCGCTTCGTCAATCGGCAATTCCTTTGATTCGTCTGGTCAACGGGATGATCAAAAAATTCAAGCATAAAAAGCAGATTTTGAAACGCTTCGATTTGATCATTCCGCTTCTGCAAATCTTTATTTGGAAGGCTTTAACGGTTTTCGGATTTTGTTTTTTGTATCTGGCGATCAATTGGCAAACGCAGGACGGCGCGATTGCAAACGATCATTGGGAAGATGCCGCGTCTTCGCTGTGGCTGAGTTTTGCGATCTCGTTTCGGCTCACGCTACACGAACTGAATTTGGAAAATCCGATGATCTTTCTGGTTGCCAACATACAGTTTTACACCGGATTCTTTTTCTTCGGATTTGTCTGTTTTTTTCTGATCGCTTTAAGACGAAAAGGGCGTAAATTACAGCCGCGACTTTATAAAATTCAATACGAATTCGACGAAGTTTACGCGCCTTTCGCGTTGGCTGAATCGCTTAAAAAATACGGTTCTAACAATTTACTGCTGATCTTGCAGGATTGGGAAAAATGGGCTGAACAACTGCGGATAAATTTTTATCTGCATCCGCAATTGGTTTACAGCGGCATCGAAAACGAACGAAACGTCAATTGGCTGACCGCTTTGAACATTATTTTGGACACTTCCGCCGCGCTCGTCGTCACGTCCGAAGGCGCACTCGAAAAACAAGCCCGACGCACGCTTTCAAACGCGCGGCGGACAGTTTTTGAAACTCTGGAATTGCTCGTTCAAAAAGATCGCAAACATCGAAAACGCGTGAAAAAAGACGTTCGAAAAACTGCGGAAACTTCCGCTGACAACGAAATTCTTTCCGCCGACGTGCTTTTCGAGAGGGAAGAAAATTTTGCCGACGAAGATCAAAACGAAATGTTCGGCGTGTGGCGTTTCAGCTACGAAAACTCGTTGAGAAATTTGTCCGATATTCTCGAAAGCGAGCTTCCGATCGCAAAATACGAACGGGCGTATAATTAATTCTTCAAATAAAAGACTGTGGCAACGCCGCAGTCTTTCTAACTTTGCAACATTGGCGGAAAAAAGTCGAAAAATCAAACTCCGACATATTTTGCATAGATTGAGCGAGCCGTTGAAACGTCGTCAGTGCCGCGAATGATGGCGCGGGCATCTTTGAAAACGGTCAGCTCGTAATTTTCGATCGAAAGGCGCAGTAGATATTCGTTTAATTTGATGTCGCCGTAAGAACTCAATTTTTCGGCGAGATTTTCGAGATTTAACTGTGTGATTTTCGGCGGCGCGAGCTGAACGGCGTTGCGACCGCAGAGAACGGCGGAAAATTCGCCCGTTTCCGCGTCGAGAAATTCGTAATTTCCTTTCGCGCAAGCTTCGCAATCGGCGTTCGGTTTGCCTAATTTAATTTTGCGCCAATCGTTTTGCCACACGTCGATCTGAATTAAAGATTTGTGAAGTTTATCAACATTTCCCGTTAAAATTTTAATTGCTTCGGTCGTTTGAATCGCCGAAATGCTCGAAATTATCGGCTGGATCACGCCCGCCGTATCGCACGTCGGCGCACTTCCCGGATCGGGCATTTCCTCGAAAATACAGCGTAAGCAAGGC
>DAITPE010000603.1:0-3471 GCA_036833775.1 Pyrinomonadaceae bacterium
TATTATTGTCGTTTTCGCTCATAAAATTATCTTAAAAAGTTTTATATAAAAAGGAATTATGCGTTTTTTTCGCCGAAGTGACAAGCCTTAAAACAATTTCGTAACAACTTGCAAAGGTCTAACAATTAAGAATTTGAAGAAAAATTGCCCGCGAAAAGATGCGAAAAAACACGAAAAAAAGACAAAATTAATGCTTCTTTTCGTGCTTGTTCTACGGATAATTTTTTTGTTTTCAAGACTAACCGACTTTCTTTAATTTAACTTCGATCTTTCCGACTTCGGTGTTCAACTGCGAACGGACGGGAATTCGTTTGTCGTCGTCGGTAAACCAGATGATCATACTTCCTTTTTGATCGATCATTCGATTTGCGCCGAAAACTTCGGGTTCGACGCGGAAACACCAAACTTTTCCGAGAATCGTTTTCTGCTGTTCGCGTTTCGTCACACGAACGGGAACTTTGTAAACCATTCCCGAATCGCTGATCGTCAGATCGAAAGATTTGCCGACGGCAAGCGGCATCATTCGCAAGCTGTAAATTCCCGAGATCATATCGTGCGTTTTTCCGTCGAGCGACGAAGCGATCTTGCGCGGCGGACGCATCGTATCTTTCGGATCGGTTTCAACGTAGGAAACGAGTTTTTCGCTGTAATTAAAAACGGCTTCGGAATCGCGCACACGCTCTTTTTGAACGTCATGCTTGACAGTTTTCAAAGCCTGAAAATCATCTTTATCGATGGTCGAATCAATTTGTTGCAAAAAACTGAAACGGAAAAGTTTGAGCAAAGTTCCCTTCGATCTGGCTTCGGCTTTGACGAGAAAATCTTCGTTGTTCGGCGCATTATCGACCGTAAAAGTAAGATCGGCAACCGCGATGCTCGGGAAAATCTTGCTGAATTTTCCTTCGTAAGACAGCTTTTCGCCGACTGCAAACGGCATTTTCTGTGCGCCGTTTCCTTTTGTTTGTGCAAAAAGATTCGCCGAAAAAAGCAAAATCAGAAGCAGAAAACTGTAGGGAATATATTTTTTCATAAAATTTTTAATACAAATTCGCAGAAACCCGAAAACGAATTACATTCAAGCTAAATTTGCAAAATCTTTCAACAGAAGAACTTAAGTATAACTCAAAACTTTAGTTTTAAGATAGCTTTTTCTTTGCTTCAACTTGCCGAAAAACACAAATCCTTTGACGCTTTTGAGACAAAAATAGATGCTAAACGGCAGATTTATGAGAACAATTTAATTCTTTTAGAATGAGGATTGGGCAGATTTTCCCGAATTTACAAAAATTAGTTTTGCATTTTATAAAAATCCGCCTTTTTCAGCCAAATCAGCCGAATCCGCGTTCTAATTTCTTTCAAGCCGCCGCTGAACTGCCCGAAAAACCGTTTCGACATCGATGTCCATACAAATCCATTTATCACAAGTTCGACGGTGACAATCGATGCGGCAATTGATGTCGTTCCTTTCGACGCAAATGTCGTTTGGATTCGGACTTCCATTGCGCCACCATTCGGTCGGACCGAAAATCCCGACGATCTTTGCGCCTGCCGCAACCGCCAAATGTGTCGGTCCGGTATCGCCGCCGACGTAGATTTCGGAACGTTTGACGAGTTCGTAAAAACCTTTCAAGGTCGGCTGCGAAAGAAAAACTTTGCCCGATCTTGAGTTTTGCAAAACTTTGTTCGCCAATTCGATCTCGTTCGGCGCGGTCGTCACGATCGAAATTATTTTGTTTTCTTCCCAAAGTTTATCGGCAAGCACACCGAATTTTTCCGCGTGCCAGAGTTTTGTTACCCAACCGCCTGCGGGATTCAAAACCGCAAATTTTTCGCCCGTTTCGTTAATTATTTTTTCAGCTTCGGCTTTATGTTCGGCTTCGGTAAA
Organism: Pyrinomonadaceae bacterium; assembly: GCA_036833775.1. Taxonomy (GTDB): domain Bacteria; phylum Acidobacteriota; class Blastocatellia; order Pyrinomonadales; family Pyrinomonadaceae; genus JAJQRF01. Next base: position 1,886 of record DAITPE010000603.1, read on the forward strand.
GATCGGAAATTCAAAATTTTCGATTGGAACGGAAATATTCAAAGCCTTTTCTGCAAGCTTTAGATTTTTGCGGATGACGTGAATTTGTTTTTCGGTTTCGACGGTTTCGGTCAATAAAAAACGGCTTGCGGGTTCACGCAAATTTTGTTTCGCAAAACCGACGCGTTTTTTCGCGCGCGAAAGTTTGGCGATCGCCGCCGATTTCAAAAGTCCTTGAAAATCGAGCGCGATGTCGAATGAATATTTTCTGAGTTCGCGCAGTTGTTTCGTCGCGTTGAGCAAGATTTCTTCGATGATTTTTCCGCCGCGAAGCGAACGCGTATCGAGTTCGATCAGATTATTTATTAACGGATTTCCGCGTAAGATTTCAGCCGAACGCTTTTCGACCGCCCACGAAATTTCGGCGGACGGAAAAGCGTTTCTGATCGCGGCAAAAGTTGGTAAATTGTGGATTATATCGCCGATACTGCTGAGTTTGACGATTAAGATTTTCATTTCGATAATATTCAAAGCCGAATTGTAAATCTTTAAGTTTTTGACGGTTTTGGTCAAGTCGGCTAGTTTTTATTTTGAACCTTAAACCTACTTTCCGCCAAATTAGTCTGGAAATTTCAAATTAAAATAAGCTATTCTTTAAGTTAGCCTTTGGATCACGAAAGTTTTCCGTCCGGCTGAAACTTTCGATATGCAAGAAACAAAGCGGCAACAACGCGATCTGCGTCCCTCATTAGTTTTTTTGAGCGGCGATCTATTGGCTGTGCCGATTCCGCTCGAACGCGAAGAAGTAATTTTAGGTCGCGTTTTTGAAGCCGACGTGCGTATCAATGACACGAAAGTTTCACGCAAACACGCCAAAATAAAAACCGTTTTCGATGCGGAAACGCAACAAACACAATACGTTTTGACCGATCTGAAATCGCGCAATGGAACTTTTCTGAACGGTGATAAGATTTCCCGCGAAGTTTTGCAAAACGGCGATAAGATCACGATCGGCGAACATATTCTGCGCTTCGATCTGCTCGACGAGATCGACCGCGAATATCACCGCCAAATTCATCGCCTTATTTCGCACGACGATCTGACCGGACTTCTTTCGAGCCGTTCGTTCTTTTCCGAGCTTCGCCGCGAATCGGGAAGATGTTCCGCCGAAAACCGTTCGTTCTGCGTTTTGATGATGGACGTGGATTTTTTCAAAAACGTCAACGACACATACGGACATTTGACGGGCAGTAAAACGCTCGAAGAGATCGGGCAATGCATTATGAACATTTTGCGCAGCGGCGATGCGGCTTCGCGTTTCGGCGGCGAAGAATTTGCCGCGTTTTTGCTCGAAGCCGAACTCGGACAAGCACTTGTCGCGGCGGAAAGAATCCGTTCCGAGATCGAAAAATTCAAATTCAGCGTCATTCGGCGCGGCAAACCTGCCGAATCGCATCACGTCACGATCAGCATCGGCGTTTCGTCTTTTCCCGAAGATTCGAGCGATCCGATCGAGCTTGTCGAAATGGCTGATTCCGCACTTTACCGCGCCAAACGCGAAGGTCGCAACCGCGTTTGCGCTTACCGCGATCTGAACGCCGACGAAA
>DAITPE010000604.1:0-3470 GCA_036833775.1 Pyrinomonadaceae bacterium
CGGAATTTCTCGAAAACGGAAAGTTTTCATATTTTCCGAAAGCCGTTATTACCTTTGACGACGGCTATTTGGACAATTACGAAGAAGCTTTTCCGATACTCAGAGAATTCGGTCTTCCGGCGACGATCTTTTTGCCAACGACGATGATCGGAAAAAACGACGCTTTATCGCACGACAAGGCTTTTTGGCTGGCGAAAAAGGCTTTTGAGAAAAATATAAATTTGGAACAAATCTTTCTCAACGCCGGATTTTCAAAAGAAAAAGCGCGTAGTTCGGCAAATGTTTCGGATGCTTTGGAATTAAGTGACAAAATCGTTTATCTTTCGACAGACAAAAGAGATGTGGTTATTTCCGAACTCGAAAAAGTTCTCGAAATCGAAGAATATCCGAAAGAATATCGTTTGCTGAATTGGGAACAAGTCCGCGAAATGGAGCGAAACGGCATCAATTTCGGAAATCACACGGCGACACATCCGGTTTTGCCGCTTGAAGACGAAAAAACTTTTGTGACGGAAATCTTTGAAAGCAAAGAAATTCTCGAAAAAGAACTCGGAAAATCAACTGTTTCATTCGCTTATCCGAACGGAAAATACAACAAGGAAGTTCGCGAACAGATCGTCAAAGCAGGCTATAAAGTTGCCGTCACGACCGAAAAACGCACGAACAAATTCGGTGAAGATTTATTCGCTTTGGGCAGAACCTGTCTATGCGAAGAATCGACACGCGGTGTTGGCGGAAGATATTCGCCGCAAGTCGCAAAATTGCGTTTCGGGATCAGCTCGGGCGCAAGCGTTTGGTCGTTTTTTTGTCAATACCCGGTCGAAAAATTTTGGGCATTCACGGAAATTCTCGCCGAAATAAAATTTCTCTTATAATTTTTTGGAAATCATTTCTTTTTAGTTCTTTACTCTGGGCATAAACCTAAATAAACAAAAGGATTATTAAGAATATGAGTATTGCAATTGTGACCGGAAGCTCCGGTTTGATCGGCAGCGAAGCTACCAAATTTTTCCACGCTAAAGGATTCGATGTTGTCGGGATCGACAACAATATGCGCGAATATTTTTTCGGCAAAGACGGTTCGGTTGAATGGAACACGACCCAACTGACGAAAACTCTCCCGAATTTCACGCATCACGCCACAGACATCCGCAACGAAGCGGAAATCAACAATCTTTTCGCAAAATACGGCAAAGACATCGAGATCGTGATTCACACGGCGGCACAGCCGAGCCACGATTGGGCGGCGAAAGAACCGATCACGGATTTCGGTGTAAACGCTGTCGGAACGCTGAATTTATTGGAAGCGACGCGCAAATATTGTGCGGACGCGCCGTTTATTTTTACTTCGACGAATAAAGTTTACGGCGACACGCCGAATGTTTTGCCGCTTGTCGAAAAAGAAAAGCGTTGGGAAGTTGCCGAAGATCACGCATATTTTGAACACGGAATCGACGAAACGATGTCGATCGACAATTCAAAACACAGCGTTTTCGGCGCAAGCAAAGTCGCGGCTGACGTAATGGCGCAGGAATACGGACGCTATTTCGGCATCAAAACCGGAACTTTTCGCGGCGGCTGTTTGACCGGACCAGCGCATTCCGGCGCGGAATTGCACGGGTTTTTGGCTTATCTTGTTAAATGCATCGTTTACGGAAAGCATTACACGATCTTCGGTTACAAAGGCAAGCAAGTCCGCGACAACATTCATTCAAACGATCTTGTAAATTGTTTCTGGGAATTTTACCAAAACCCGAAAGCGGGCGCGGTTTACAACATCGGCGGCAGCCGTCATTCAAATTGTTCGGTCATCGAAGCGATCGAAATCGCCGAAGAATTTGCCGGTAAAAAACTTTCATACAGTCTTTCCGAACAAAACCGCGAAGGCGATCACATCTGGTGGATCAGCGACGTTCGCAAATTCCAAAATGATTTTCCGAATTGGAAATACGAACACGATCTTCGCAGTATTTTGAAGGAAATCGTCGAAGCAACGCAGGAAAAATACACTTCGGAAACGAAGAAACTTGCGGCAAAGGCTTAAATTTTATCTTTAACACAAAGACGCAAAGATGCTTAAGACGCAAAGATTTTATTTAGCATTTCGAAGTATTTATTAAAAACTTTGCGTCTTTGCAACTCAGCGTCTTTGCGTTAAAAAATCACGGTTCAATATGATTGATTTTGGCAGAAAAAACATTCTCGGCATCGGCATTAACGCCGTTGATTACGAAGCGGCGGTCGAAAAAATTATCACGGCGGCGAAGGAAAAACGTCCGTTTGCGGTGAGCGCGTTGGCGGTTCACGGCGTGATGACGGGCGCGACCGATCGCGCACATCGTTATCGTTTGAACAAACTCGATCTCGTCGTTCCCGACGGTCAGCCGGTTCGTTGGGCATTAAATCGTCTTTACAAAACCGAACTGAAAGACCGCGTTTACGGTCCGACTTTGACGTTAAAAGTTTGCGAACGCGCGGCGGAAGAAGGATTGTCGATCTATCTTTACGGAAGCCAAGCCGACGTTTTGAAGAAATTCGGCGAAAATCTCTGCAAAAAATTTCCGAAACTGAAAATCGCGGGAAGCCAACCGTCGAAATTTCGCCAAGTGACGGAAGCAGAACAAATCGAAATCGCCGAAACTATCAAAGAAAGCGGCGCATCGATCGTTTTAGTCGGTTTGGGATGTCCGCGTCAGGAAATTTTCGCGTTTGAAAATCGAAATCTGATTTCGATGCCGTTGATGGCGGTCGGCGCGGCGTTTGATTTTCACGCCGGAACTTTGCCGCAAGCTCCCGAATTTTTGCAAAAACGCGGACTCGAATGGTTTTATCGGCTTGTCCAAGAACCGAAAAGATTGTGGAAACGATACGCGACAACAAATCCGCACTACGTTTGGATGATTATGCTTCAATTCTTCGGAATAAAAGATTTAGGAAAGCAGAAAATGATTCCGCCGAATGAGCAAATGCGTTTCGGTTAGAATTTTGAGAGATTTTTTGAACGCGGATTTGGCAGATTAGGCTGATCGAAACGGATTTTTTATTCAGTAAAATTATCCGATTTAATTCGCCAAATCCGCCAAATCCGCGTTCTTGATTATTAACGAAAATGAACTTGAAATTTACAACTTTGCTTCTGATTTTGCTGACGTTTTGCGTCAATTGCGCTTCGTCGGCGAAAGGCGGAAATGCGTCCGATGTTGAAGAAAAAAGTAAGATCGCGCTTACGAAAGCAAAGGAAAATATCGAAAAATTCCGTAAAGGAAACGCCGTTGTAAACCTCAAAAACTTCAAACAAACAGACTTACAAATAAAAGTTCGTCAAATCTCGCACGATTTTAAATTCGGCTGTTATTTGAAAATCGACGGCTTGAACGGTGAACAAACCGCGCTTTACGAAAATTATTTCAAACGCGTTTTTAATTACGCCGTCGTCGGCACGTATTGGGACGTGACCGAAAACAAACGCG
>DAITPE010000605.1:0-3464 GCA_036833775.1 Pyrinomonadaceae bacterium
GAGCACCCGAACCCGCTGGTGCCGAGGAAGCTGCCCCAGCCGCCGCCGATGATCGCCCCGCCGCCGAAATTTTGAATATTGCCGCCGCCCAAATCGTCCAACGGCGAATTTCCGCCCGTAAATCTGATGCCCGAAATATTGACGACGACGTTCGGGTCTAAAGTCGGATTGAGATTGATGATTCTTTTTCGCGAAAGCGTTTGATTGATTGTTACGAGATTTGCGCCCGCGCCTGTGATCGTCGTGCTGATGTTCGTCGCGTTGCCGACGCGCAGTTCGTCGAGCGATAAATTGTAATTTCCCGCCGGAATATTGATCGTCGTGCCGGAATGTGCGTCGGCAAAAGCGAATGAGCCGCGAATCGAACAATCATTGGCGGCTGCGGTGCAAGCCGTTGCCGCCGCCGTATCGTCGAAACGGTCAACCGTAATTTGTGAAAAAACTACCGTTTGCGCCGCCAAAATCAGTAAAAATACAAAAACGACGGACGCAAAACGGGAAGAGAAATTTGTCAAATAATTTTTGTTGTTCGCAAAAAGTCGGAGTTTATTCATTTCGATACCTCTTAATTTTCATCAATTCAAAATTCGGTTGACCGCAAGGTTTTATTCAGACGAACGTGGCGGAAAAACGCCTTGTATAGCGATGATGTATTGCACACCAAAATACGGCGGCATATTGTTGTGCGGTTTTTCGCCGCCAACTTCGGAAAGCGCGTTCATATTCATCGAACTTCCGATCTTCGAGTTGTAAAGCGGAACTCCGCCGCGTAAATCTCCGCCGGTCGCCCAAACCGCATCGGTCGGGTCGGAAGTCGTGCCGGGATTTGTCGTTGCGGCGGCTCTGTGAACGTGCGCCGGAACTTCGTCACGAATCAATGTAACTTCGGCTGCGCCGCCCGATTCGCCTAATCCGTATTCAGTTAAACCCTCGCCTTGACCGCATTGAATCGCCGTCCGATCGAATAAATTAGGCAGCGCAAAAGTAGTTTTGCCGTCGCCTCCGTAACGATTTCCGAGCAGTGAGAAAAGTGCCGTATTATCTTTGACCGTCAATATTCTTCCGTCGCACAAAGCCCAGCCTTTCGGGACGATGCCGTAACTTGTAATTCTGATTTCTCCTACGTATTGACTCATTTTTTTTCCTCCGAATAATCGACGCTCGGGAAAATCCCTTGCAGCGCGATGATGTAATTCAAAACAAAATAGGGCGGCATATTTTCGTGCGGCTGATTACTGCCGAAATTGCTGACCGCACTGCTCGCCAATTGCGTGTCGTGCGTGCTTGCAAAAGACGAATTTCCGGCACCGCCCGCACAGAAATTGTTTACCGGCGACGATTGATCCGCCGCCGCTCCGCTCGCGTAAAACGAATGCGTATGACGCGCTAATTCATCGACGGTCAAAGTATGTTTTTCCTCGCCGCCTGTTTGTCCGCGTTTGAGCGTTTGTCCTGCACCGACCGGAACACGTCCGCGCAGATCGGGAAGTGCGAAAGTCGTCTTGCCGTCACCGCCGTAGGTAGTTCCGAGTAGTGAGAATAATGCGTTATGTTGACTGATTTGCAGCAATTGCCCGTTGCAAAAAGCCCAGCCTTTCGGCGGGAAATCGAACGCGCATGGAAAAATATCTCCGAGATATGGTTGTGTTGGCATAAATTTATTCTCCTTAAAATTTAGGTTTCAGATGGAAAAATTCCGAACAAAGAAATGATGTAATTGACTGCCTGAAAAGGCATCATATTGTTATGCGGCAAAGCATTCGCGCCGATGTCGATCGAATTTTCGTTCAAAGTCGTATTTATTGACGAAATCGGCGCAAATTGACTGACTTTTTCAGATGCCGCAAAAAAATGTCCGCCCGGCGTATCGGCGTTTCCGGGTTGCTTGCTCGCCAGCGGAAAATGGGTATGATCGGGAATTTGCGTTCCCGTCAAAGTCACAGCTTCGATACCGCCTTTTTCTCCCAAAGTGCGCGGCGATAAGCCGTTTCCCTGACCGAAGTGCATCGGCACGCGTCCGCGCATATCGGGCAGCGCAAAAGTCGCCAAACCGTCGCCGCCGTATCTGGTTCCGATCAACTGAAACAATGTTTCATATTCAACAATAGACATTAAGCTCCCGTCGCAAATCGCCCAGCCTACGGGGGCAAAATCACTTCCGAACATCCTGATTTCTCCAACATATGGTTGTCCCATTTTTTTTCTCCTTTTTGGTTTATTTCAATAAGCCATAATTTCCCGCAGCGTTGACAATTCATCCTTTAACACGAATCCGCGCGCTCCGGCTTCTTTTGCCGCCGAGCGCAGAATTTCGTCGTCGTATTGCGTGACGAGCAGAATATTTGCTTCGGGAAAACTATTCGTTATTTGTTTTGTTGCCGTAATTCCGTCCATTTCCTTCATTTCCCAATCCATCAAAACCCAGTCGGGATGAAAAATAATGTAGAGCGGCAAAGCCATTGCGCCGTCGTCGCATTCGCAGAAATCGTCGGTAATGTCTTCTAAAAAAGAACGCATCATTGCCCGCATTTTTGAATTGTCGTCCACAATTAAAATTTTCATAGCCTTTGGGAAAAAAAACGGCTTTTTACAGCAAAATAAAAAATAATGAAATAAATATAGTCGTAAATGAAATGCTTGAAAATCAGGTTTGACACGTAATTTGAGGTCGTGGTGAACACGTATTTTATCTACGAGTGAACACGTAGATTTTAAAAGGAAAAGCAGTCGGGAAGTTTGGTTAAAATCAACAAACCAAATTTCTTAACTGCTTTTTATGAAATTGAAAAAACTTAAATTTCGGATTTATGTGTGACGGCGAATTTAACTAAGGCGAGATTGCCGTGCAGCTCGAGTTTGCGGCAAATGTTCGTGCGGTGAGTTTCGACGGTGCGATGACTGATAAAAAGCTCTTCGCCGATTTCTTTCGATGTTTTATCTTCGGCGATGAATTTTAAAATACGGCGTTCGGTCGGTGTTAAGATTTGCAAACCGGGAACGTTTTCGTCCAATTCGGAAATCTTGCTTCGTCTGTTCAAAAGCAAAGCCGAAAGCGCAGGACTCAAAAAAGGTTTGCCGTTTGCGACCGCTTTGATGCTTGCCACGATGTCCGTCACCGCGCTGTCTTTCAGCACATAGCCTTTTACGCCCAAATCCATCGCTTCTTCAAAAATTTCGTTTTCGCTGTGCATCGTCAGAAAAACGACGGCGACTTCCGATTTTTTTTCCTTTAAGGCACGAACGACATCGAAGCCGTCTTTTTCGGGCATATCAATATCGAGAACCGCTACGTTCGGCTGATGTTTTTCGATTTGTTCGAGCGCATCTGCGCCGTTTCCGGCTTCGGCGACGATCGAGATCGCGCGGTCTGTTTCGATGATTTGCCGAAGTCCTTGCCGCACGATCGGATGATCGTCAGCCATTACGATTTTAATTTGATTGGTCATTTTTATTTGCTTCGTTTT
>DAITPE010000606.1:0-3456 GCA_036833775.1 Pyrinomonadaceae bacterium
ACTTGGAAATTTGCCGATGCGGCGGTTGTCGGTTCGGCGATAGTTGCGGAAATTATCAAAAATTCGCCGAATCCCGATGAGGTTTCTAAAGATTTTGTCGAAAAAATTTCGTCTTTCACGAATAAATTGCTGCCTTGATCAATCATTTACAGAAAATCTAATCAATAAATTTTTCAAATTATCCACGTATTTTCTTGACCAGAAAAAAGACTATGTTAATGTATATTTCAAAGTAATTCGGCGTTAGTCTTTTTTACTTTTTCACCCGATAAAAACAACTGAATTCGATTATGTCGAGAAAGAAATAATTTCTCGGCTTTCTCCTGTTTTTTGATTCGTTTGAATCGAGCGATAAATCCGAGCAGGAAAAAACAGAAAATGAAGAATAATTCCCTTAAATCCGTTCATATTACAAATTACTATCACGCAGTTTCGGGCGGAGTTAAAACCAATTACGACAAGTTGTTGGTCGAGGCAAACAAAAATCAACGCTACGTTTCGCTGATCGTTCCGGGCGAAGAAGAAAAAACGGAACAAGTCGGCGAATACGGGAAAATTTATTACATCGCCGCCAAACCTTCGCCGATCTTCGATAAAAGATACCGTTTGATGCTGCCGCAGCAATACATTCCGGGCGAATCCGTCATCAGAAAAGTCTTGATGCAGGAAATGCCTGATATGATCGAGATTTACGATAATTATTCGCTCACATTGCTGGCAGGTTTGATCCGGCGCGGAAATTTCAAACAGCTTAATCGTCCGATGCTCGTTTATTTTACGGGCGAAAGATTCGATACGATCTTTCAATCATTCGTGACAAAAAATTGGTTCGGAAAATGGTTTCCGAAACGCCTGATGTCGAATTACAATTTGGCGATGTTCGATTTTTACATTGCAAATTCCGATTTTGTCGCCGAAGAAATAAACGACGCATTGTGCGAGTCGAAAAATCAACATCGTTCGGAAATGTTTTTAAATAAATGCTGGCGATTTTTTAACGGCGCGAGAATTCCATACGAAAAACGCATCGAGATTTGTCCGCGCGGCGTCGATACCGAATTTTATTCGCCGAATAATAAATCTTCCGAATTCCGCAAAGAAATTTGCGAAAAGTTCGGTTTTCCCGAAAATTCCGTGATTTTAATGACTTCGACGCGGCTTTCTCCTGAAAAAAATATTCAGATTTTATCGCCGATTATGCAGAAATTGGCGAAGAACGAAAAAACGGATTTCAGATTGATCGTCGCAGGCGCAGGACCGCGTGAAGAATGGCTGAAAGAGGAATGCGACAAATATTTTCCGAAAAAAATGCAGCTTGCAGGGCATTTAGACAAATCTACGCTTGCGAAATATTACGCAAACTGTGATATTTTTATACATCCGAATCCGCGTGAGCCTTTCGGCAACGTCGGTTTGGAAGCGATGGCTTCGGGCGCGGCTTGTGCTTTTCCGAATTCGGGCGGAGTTTTGACTTACGCAAACGCAGAAAATTCTTGGCTGGTCGAACCGACTGCCGACGGCTACGTAAATGCTTTTGAACAAATAATTTCCTCAAATGAGGAAACAACGCGCCGCCGTGAAAATGCAATCAAAACAGCCGAGGCGAATTCGCAAAGCAAGGCGATCGGAAAACTTTTCGCAACATACGACCGAATGTTTGAAGATTTTCAGCGAAATCCCGAACTTTTCGGCAACGAAAACAGTTTGAAGAATTTCGATTTTGCCAAACTTTTTAGTTAGAAACCCTATTTTTAATGGACAATTTGAATTCAACGGAAATTCCTAAACAGGAAACGGTTTGGGAAGTTTTCAAGTACATTTTTAGTCATCCGATCGAAATTCTTTTTTGGCGTTGGAATTGGAAAGCCGCCGTTTTGAGCGGAATTATGCGCGGTTCGATCTACTTTTTCACGCATATCACACTCGGACTTCGCGCGGCTTTGGGGGCAATGTCGGTCGAATTTATGTTTCGCGTGATAAATTCGGGCGCGAGCGCATCGGTTTCGCAGGCTTTCAGAAAAGCAAATCCGAAATGGCTGGCGACCGCTTGCATAATGCTTTTGATGCCGACATATTCGCATTTGATTGAATACACGTTACACACGCTCAACGGCGACCTCAATAAAAACAAATCGATTCTGGTTTCGATCACTTTTTCGGCAATTTCGGCGATCTTTAATTTATTTGCGATGCGGCGCGGAACTTTGCTCGTAAATGACGAAGAACAAAAGAGTTTGTGGCACGATTTGAAACGGCTTCCGGTTTTGGCGGTGCAGTTTGCGATTTATCCTTTTGTTTGGGTTTTCAGCAAAGTGAAATCCTAAATTTACCAAATTGTTAATGGTTGATTTGAAAAACAAGGCTGTTCTTTCTGTCTTTCAGCCGACAAATCAACCATTAACATCCTTCAATTCCTCTTCTTCAATCCCGAAAATCAAATCTTTATATTTCGTATAAAGGAACGAAACGATCAGTAGCAGAATTCCGAGCGAAACGAAAACGACGGTTTTCGAGATCGTATCGAGTTCGGCAATATCGTAGAAAAACAATTTCGCCAAAGTTAATCCGAAAAGCGCGATCGCCGCGATTCGTAAATGTTTTTTGTGTTTGTTAATCCCGATAATTATCAAAATCAGCGCGTAAATTCCCCACAAAATGCTCAGACCGAGTTTATACGAATCTTTATAACCGAAAATATCCATCCAATTTAGAAGTTCGCTGCTGAAGATAAATAAAAGCGCGGTGGAAATTGTAAGATTGTAAAGAGCATCGACCTTTTCTTTATCTTCGAGGTTTTCAAAAAGGTTTAGTTTTAAATAAAAATAGCTTGCCGCGATTAAAATTGCCGCAAAAATATATGAAATATAACGAATAATGATGAAATAAATTCCGCGCTCGAAAAAACTTTCATCAAGCAAGTAAATATCACGAAGTTGGCTAAGAATGAAAAGACCGATCGTGATGAAAAAACCGATAGTCAACCAATTGAAAATCAAATTAACATAAGCAAAAACGACGTTTTTTGATTTTTTGATATTTATGAACGAAATCAAGGTCAAATAAAACATCGTGTAATTAAACTGCCAAATCACGTTGAAAAATTGAAGACTTTTATCGAATATATAAGGCTCGTCGGTTATATAAATGGAGGTTTTCACGGTTAAATAGTGAAAATAATTGTCGATTTCCGTTCGAAAAGCATTGAAAAAAACGATCGTGTAGATTGCCGTCAGAATATAGCCGAACAATTTTCTTTCATCAGAACCGAGAACCGATTCGTCGGATTGAACGCGATTTGTGAGAAAAATAAAGAAAAAAGAAGCGGCGTAAAGTAATGTCGTAAAAAAGGTTCCGTTGTAAAAAGGAAAAGAGTTTGCCGAGATTTCTGTCAAGAGCCGCGATTCGAAAACGTAAAACCAATCTATCACTAAGTTTAAAGACGCCAGAAGCATTAAC
>DAITPE010000607.1:0-3452 GCA_036833775.1 Pyrinomonadaceae bacterium
AATTCTATTATTCTAAGACGGTCTTAAATTTCGGTAAAGTTCTGAAATGTCTTTAATTAATCTCGTTTTGCTGTAATTAGATTCGGTGAAAGTTTTTCCGCGATTCACATAATTTTCGCGCAATTCGCTTTTTTGCGCCAAATGAAGCAAACCTTGATAAAAATCTTCGGCGGAATGCGAATCGATCCGCACGCCGCGTTCGCAAACTTTGAAATTGTTTTCTTCCGATTCGACCGCGCCGAGCAGATCGACCACGCCGCCGACATTGGTTGAAATCACCGCACGACCGTTTGCCATCGCTTCGATTAGCGAAAGCGGCGTTCCTTCGTTCAGCGAAACGAGCGCGACAATATCCAATCCGGCGTAGAAAATATTGGCATCGTTGCGGTTTCCGAGAAACAAAACTTTTCCCTTCAAACCCAAACTTTCGGCTTCTTTTTCCAAACTTTCGCGCATATTTCCATCGCCTATAATGACGAATTTCAGTTTTGGAAACTCGGAAATTTTGTTTTTCTCATAAAGTTCGGCAACCTTCAAAAGCATCGAAACATTTTTGATCTCCGTCAAACGTCCGACAAAACCGACCAAAATTTCATCAGGCTTTGCGCCGATCTCATCGCGTAAAATCGAGCGTTTTTCTTCGGCTTTTACAAATTTTTCAAGATCGATGCCGAGCGGAATTATTTGAAATTGTTCTTTTTTCCCGACGCCGAAATCGTGGTGAATTTCCTTAAATTGCTGCGGCGTGATGACGATGATTTTGTCCGTCACGAAACGCGCCAAGTTTTTTTCGATAAAAAGAAACAACTTCGTTTTGAGATTTCCGTAATAACTGTGAAAAACGTGACCGTGAAAAGTGTGGACGATTTTAACTTTTTTCCAATTCAGCCAACGGTAAAAAAATCCTGCTGTGCGACCGACGAATCCGGCTTTCGCAGTGTGTGTGTGAATAATTTCGGGCTTTTCGCGGCAAATTTGACGGTAAACTTTCCAAAGCGAAACGATGTCTTTCGCAGAAAGCTCGCGGCTCATTTCTGGAATATAAAACGGCTGAACTCCGTTTTCTTCGGCGAAATAACTCATATCTTCTTCGCCTTCGGGAACGCTTCCGGTTAATAAACTCGATTGAAATTCTTCGTTATTTAGTGCTTTGGTGAGCCAGACGACGTGCCGCGCCGGACCGCCGACGTTCAGCCGCGCAATGATGCGAACGATTTTCATAAAATAAAAAGCCGCAAACGATAAAAAGAAAATTTTTAGCTGTTCGTTTGCGGCTCGGTTTCAGTTTTCAATCGATATTCTGCGCTTTTGGTCTTTCACAAAAGGGCAAAACATCAAACGATCGTGCGGGAACATCGCCGTTGAAATCTGATGCAGACAGTCTAAATCAAATATTTAAAATTACAAAATTAATCCATCGTAAAAATACATTCGGGATCGTCTTCGTGGCGGATTTCGTCAATTTCTTCTTTCTTTTTTTCGCCCATAAAAAGACGGTTCGGACAATTTATGACCATTCCTTTTTCGGTCGTGCTGACGTTTCTATAAGCGTGAACCACGCCTTTCGGAACGATCACGGCTTGCGGATTATCCGCGCCGACGTAAATCGTCATAATATGGCGATAAGTCGGCGAATCTTCGCGGTTGTCCCACAAACGAAGACGAAAATTTCCCGGTCCGATGAAGCAAAATAAATCGGCTTGATCGACGTGTTCGTGCGGTCCGCGCTGAACGCCGGGTTCGGTCATCGAAATATACGACATTGCCGGATAAAATTCTTCGGCAATCTCATCGTGACGAAAAAGTTCGGCAAGCCAGCCGCGTTCGTCAACAAATTTAACGAGCGGGTAAACCACGACATCCTGAATTTTACCTTTTGTAAAAATCCCTTCTTTTTTCACACCTTGCAACATAAGTTTAAAAACCATTTATTGCCCACGAAACACACGAAAACCACGAAATAAATGCATTTTTCTTTTTTTCGTTTCTTTCGTGTGTTTCGTGGGCAGATATTATTTTCCTTGATTTGCAGTCAAATCATTCAAATTGTTCGCGCCCGTTTCGGCGACGAGTTTAGACGCGTGGAGCAGACTTTCAAAAGTTCCCGCGTCCGTCCACCAGCCTTCCAATTCCGCCCAGCTCATCGTGCCTTCGCCGATGTAATGATTGTTTACGTCCGTGATTTCAAGTTCGCCGCGTCCCGAAGGTTTCAGCGTTTTAATCACTTCAAAAACGGTCGAATCGTAAAAATAAATTCCGATCACGGCAAGATCGGATTTCGGATTTTGCGGTTTTTCTTCGATCTGCAAAACTTTGTCGCCGTCTAATTCGGGAACGCCGAAACGCTGCGGATCGTGAACTTTTTTAAGCAAAATCTTTGCGCCTTTGCCTTGTTTGCGAAAATCTTCGGCGGCTTGGCGAATGTTGTTTTCGATAATGTTATCGCCCAAAACAACGCAAACGGGTTCGTCATCAGCAAAATCTTCGACCAATGCAAGCGCAGCGGCGATTCCGCCTTCGCCGCGCTGATATGCATAACTCAAACGCTTTAAACCGAACTCTTCACCATTTTCGAGCAATTTCAAAAAATCGCCCGCCGAATTTCCGCCCGTCACGATCATCACGTCGTCGATTCCCGCGTTCACAAGCGTCTGAATCGGATAATAGATCATCGGCTGATCGTAAACCGGAAGTAAATGTTTATTCGTAATTTTCGTCAGCGGAAAAAGTCTGGAACCCAATCCGCCTGCCAACACAACGCCTTTCATAAATTAATTAGAATGCTCCTCTATACTGTTTTAGCAATTCACGGTCGGATAAAGTTTCATTCCCTTTTCGTCCGATAAAATAATAACTCGAAGCCGCATCCAAAGAACCCACTTTTCTGATCAAATAATGATCGAAGTATTTTAGAAAAAAAGTAGTCAGACCGGCAAAAAAGACAAGGAACTTTCTTAACAGCAGAGATGTAGTAAAACTTAACAAAAAATACTGAAACGACCATGCCAACGCCATTCCGGGACCGCACGAAATTCCACTGGAAATTTCTTCAAAGCGACGAAACAACCGACGATGTCCCAAAAATGTGAAGCGCGTAAAATCGTATTCTCTCATATGAACCTGCTGCATAAATGGAGTATCGGCGAACACTAAACCTTTATCACCGAGAACACGATGTATTTCGTCGGCACATCGATAAGGATCAACAACGTGCTCAAGAACGGCTTGAACAATTATCGCATCAAATGAATTATTCGGAAAAGGAATGTCGTGCGCGTCGCATATTAAACAAGTGCGGGGTCCAAATGCCACATCGGTTTCAACAATCTCAACAAAATCCGATTCAAGCAAAGGCTCGATTCCGTTACCGGAAATTCCGCTTCCAAGAATCAAAACCCTCGATCCGGCGGAGTTTCCGCGAAGCAAATTGACGAATTTTGTGTAATTTTCTT
>DAITPE010000608.1:0-3452 GCA_036833775.1 Pyrinomonadaceae bacterium
ACCAAAGACCAAAAACCAAAGACCAAAAACCAAATCGGAATGTGCGGCTTCGTCAAGCGCGACTCTTTGCCCGATGCGGACATCGGTTTTGCGTTTTTGCCGCAGTTTGAAAAGAAAGGCTACGCGCTCGAATCGGCGCAGGCGGTGATGAAATACGGCGCGGAAGTTTTAGGTTTGAAACGCGTTTTAGCCATCACGACGCAGGACAATGAAAACTCGGGAAGGCTTCTGGCAAAACTCGGATTCAAATTCGACAAGCTGATCGATTCGAACGGCGAAACACTCAAGCTCTTTGCGATAGAGATTTAAATCCGCCGAAAAGCAACTGATAAAAATGCTCGTGCAACAAACAAATTGAATTTCAAATCGGAGAAAATTTTTATGCTGAAAATAAAACTCGCCGTCATTGCCTTAATTTTAAGCTTGGTCGGAATTGTCTTTCTTAATTCCGATCGATCGATTTCGGCAAAAGGCGAATCTTTTGAAGAAATCGCCAAATACAAAACTTGGACAAAAATCAATAAAAAGCCGATCACCGTAGAAATCGATTTATCGGCTTTGGTCGGCGGCTGAAGCACCGTTTCCAGCATCAGTTTGGTGCAGCGAAACACGACAGGAGTTCCGATAACGATTCAAGACGGCAATACAACGCGGATCATAATGCCGGATCAACCTATTGTTCGGCGAAATGAATTTCCGCGCCGCGAATCTCGAACAAAGAAAGAAAAAACCTCGCACAGTGAATTTGCCACAAGTTTCGGCGAAGTTTATGTAAACGAGCTGGCAAAAACCGAGATCGAAAAGGAAAATCCGAATTTTCCCGTCGGTGCAATGATCGTGCGCGAGAAAAACGCAAACGCCGCGAGCGAAACGCCGCAAATCGTAATCGCAATGGTCAAACGCGAAAAAGGTTTCAGCAAGAAAACAGGCGATTGGGAATTTTTCACCTTTAACGGCGCGGATTTGAAGTTGCAAAAACGCGAAACCAAAGGCGATTGCGCCAAATGCCACGCGCAAGCCGAAAAAACCGATTGGGTTTTCCGAGATTATTTGAAATAAATTAAAAACAAAACGCGGCTTTTACGAGTCGCGTTTTTTTTGTTGTAAAATATTCGTGCCATTCTTTCCAAAGGAAAATTTGTTTATGAAAAAAATTTTGCGGGCGTTTTCGTTCGCGCTTTTGTTTGCTTTCGCAGTTTCGGCGCAAGTGTCGCAAATTGAAAAGAAAATCGTCGAAGCGGTTGAAAAAAACAACGACGCGGCGATTTCATTGCTCGAAAAAACCGTCAATATCGAAAGTCCGACCGAAAACGTCAAGGGCGTAAAAGAAGTCGGGATGATATTTAAAAAAGAACTCGACGCGCTCGGTTTTCAAACCAAATGGCTCGATTTGCCCGCCGAGATGAAACGCGCCGGACATCTGATCGCCGAAAGAAAGGGCGGAAAAGGCAAAACCGTTTTGCTGCTCGGTCATCTCGACACGGTTTTGAGCGGTGAAAAATTCCGCCGCGACGGGAAAATCGCTTACGGAACCGGAACCGCCGATATGAAAAGCGGCGACATCGTTTTGCTTTTCGCTTTGAAGGCTCTCGCCGAAGCGGACGCGCTGAAGGATGCGAACATCATCGTTTTTTTGACGGGCGACGAAGAAAATGCCGCCGAACCGATCGAAACGGCGCGACGCGATATGGTCGAAGCGGCGAAACGCAGCGATTTGGTTTTGAGTTTTGAAAATGGCGGAAACGGCATCGCGACTGTGGCACGGCGCGGAATCAGCGATTGGATGATCGAAGTGACCGCGAAAACCGGACATTCTTCGGCGATCTTCAAAGATTCGATGGGAAACGGCGCGATTTTCGAAGCTTCGCGGATTTTGAATCAATTTTACGAACAGCTTCGCGGCGAAAAATATCTGACCTTTAATCCGGGCTTGATCGTCGGCGGCACGACCGCCGATGCGCCGGATCATAACGGCAACGCGAGCGGAAAAACCAACGTCGTCGCGGCAAAGGCGATCATTCGCGGCGACATTCGTTTTATCAGCAAAGCGCAGGAAGAGGCGGCGCGCGCGAAAATGCGCGAGATCGTCAGTAAGAATTTAGGCGGAACTTCGGCGAAAATAAGTTTCGTTGACGGAATTCCCGCGATGGCTCCGACCGATGCAAATTACGAATTGTTGAAAAAACTCGACCAAGTTTCGCAGGATTTGAATCTCGGAAAAATCACCGCGCTCGATCCGGGCGAACGCGGCGCGGGCGATATTTCATTCGTCACGCATCTTCTTCCCGGTCTCGACGGACTCGGCACGAGCGGCGGAAAAACTCACGCGGCAGGCGAATATGTCGAACTCGAAAGTCTTTCGCCGCAAACCAAACGCGCGGCTTTGCTGATTTATCGCCTGACTCGTTAAAGTATCTGAAGAAGTAGTTTTTTTCTTTGCGAACTTTGCGCCTTTGCGTGATATTTTCTTAATTTTGCAGGACTAAATTTTTACATTCAAATTTTCTCACGCAAAGGCGCAAAGTTCGCAAAGTTTATTGAACTGAAATTTATATGAAATTCGGACTTATTGCCGGAAACGGAAATTTCCCCTTTCTCGTCGTCGAAGGCGCACGAAAAGCAGGCGCGTCTTTGGCAGTCGTAGCGATCAAAGAGGAAACCGACAAATCTATTGAACAGATTGCGGAAAAAGTGATCTGGGTCGGCATCGGTCAACTCGGAAAAATGATCTCGTTTTTCAAAAAAGAAGGCGTCGAAAAAGCGATTATGGCTGGACAGGTCAAACACGTCCAGATATTTTCGGGCGCGTTTCCCGATTGGCGAATGGCGAAAATGCTTTACAACCTGCCGCGAAGAAACACCGATTCGCTCATCGGCGGAATTGCCGACGAGCTTGCGAAAGACGGCATCGAACTGATCGATTCGACGTATTTTATGCAGGATCATCTCGCCACGGAAGGCGTTTTGACGAAACGAAAACCGTCGGATTTCGAGCGCGGAAACATCGAATACGGTCTGCATATCGCCAATGAAATCGCGCGGCTCGATCTCGGGCAAACGATCGTCGTCCGCGCAAACGCCTGCGTCGCGATCGAAGCGATGGAAGGAACCGACGCGACGATTCGCCGCGCCGGAGAACTTGCGAAAGGAAAACTGACGGTCGTCAAAGTCGCGAAACCCGATCAAGATATGCGTTTCGACGTTCCGGTCGTCGGCGTTCCGACTATCGAAACAATGATTAAAGCAGGCGCAACCTGTCTTTCCGTGACGCCGCACAAAACTTTGATTTTCGACCGCGAAAAAATGCTCAAGCTCGCCAACGACAATAAAATCTGCGTCGTTTCGGCAACGAAAGAAACAAATCTGAAAAATTTTGGGAGCGCGGCGGTGGTTTCGGGTTCCAAGAACGACAGCGTATATCGTGAATATCTTAAACTGAAAAGCCGTTTTAT
>DAITPE010000609.1:0-3445 GCA_036833775.1 Pyrinomonadaceae bacterium
CGGTTTCGTTGGTTTTCAAAGCTTGGAAAGCACCGATAATACCGACAACCGTTCCGAACAATCCGACGAACGGAGCAGTCGAACCGACCGTTGCCAATCCCGACAAACCGCGTTTCAATTCCGCAGTTTTAACGGCGATTGCACGTTCTAAAGCACGTTTTGAAGCTTCCATTTCGTCTGATGAAATGTCCGAATTGCCTTGATGAGCATTGAATTCTTTCAAACCTGAAGAAACGACCATCGCAAGGTGCGAATCTTTATGTTTGTCGCTGATGCTGATCGCTTCATCGATATTGCTGTTCTTTAAAGCTTGAGCAACTTTCGGTGCATATTGACGCGATTGCTGTTTAGCTTTGTTATAGGTCAACCAACGCTCAATACCGACCGCGATCATATAAACCGACTCGATAATGAGTGTGATGATAACGCCCCAACCCGGAATGGTTAAGCTCTTCGCAATGTCGTAAAGACCGAAAGAAACTCCGCCTTCTGAAAACAATAAGAATAAGCCCATCAGGCTAGCTAAAAATGTCATGATTTTTCCTCCAAAGAAATCAAAAAATTTATGATTGCAGATTTATTTTTTTCAAAGGAAACGCCGAAATTCGGCGTTTCCTTATGATTATATTTTGTCCTTACGGAACGAAATTGTATGTAATAATTCCCGAAACTTTCACAGGCTGACCTGAAAGAATGGTCGGACTGAACCTCGCTTGTCGTGCAGCGGCAACCGCAGCTTGCTGCAGGAGCGGGTGACCCGACGCGGCGGAAGCCGAAACGACTCTGCCTGTTTCATCGATCAAGACCTGAACACTGACCGAACCGCTGGCGCGAACCGCTCTGGCGGCAGCCGGATACGGAGGTTTCGGCAAGCTCGTCGCTTTACCGTTGACCACACCGCCCGAAATCGTCTTCGGCGGACCTTTCGGTTCTTCTTTCGGTGTCGGTTTCGGTGTCGGCGGCGGCGGCGGCGGCGGCGGCGCAGTTCCTGTGCCTCCCGGTTCACCGGTCGTATTCTTAGCAAGACCGCCATTGCCCAAATCAACCGTGCCGCGATCATCATCTCTCATCGCACTGCTCGAAGTGACGTTTCTATCGCCTTGGACAGTCTTCGTGTTCAAGCGCATCGCCGGAATATTCTGCTTTGCTGTTTCAATTTTTGTCGGCTCCTTCGGAGACTGCATAATATTTTGAATCAGCTCTTTGCGAATATCGACGTTCGGCTCGACCTTTTGTTTTTGCTCGGGTTGTTTCTCCGGCGGCGGCGGCGGTTCTTCTTCAGGAACCGGAACCGGTGCGACAAGCGTCGAAAGTTCCAAATCGCTTCCGCCCATTGCATAATCTTTTGCAAACAGGCTGTATGTCCATGCTCCAATAAGCGCACTGACCATGATGAACAATGTGCCAATTAAAAACTCACTTCGACGTGTGTTTTCTCTTGAATTGCTTTTCGATTCAACTAATTGATCTAACATAGTTTTTATTCTCCCTTTTCCGGTGCCATTAGGGTTCAGGATTACGAAAATTTTATTATAGCCTTAAGATGATATAAATTAACCCCGAAGTTGTAATCGCATTTGCAATTGCAACGACACTGCCTGCACTTTATTTAACTTTTTCCTTTGAACTGCTGTTGTGCGGGATAGTCGGACTTTTGCCGGTCTAGCTTACAAAAGTTCCACAAATTCCGCTCTTCTTCGATACAGTAAACGGGAAAAAGCAGAGTTGAATTATTTAATTGACCAGCAACGTATTGAAGTCTAAAGTTTTACTTCGAGAAAGTCAAGAATAATTCCTGTGATTTTTGCCGATTTTGTAAATTTTAAGAGTTTTTTTAAAACGGCAGTTAATTGGTAACATTATCTTTAGCCAATTAACTGCCGTTTACTCTCGGTTATCTCGTAACGGGTCTGCGCGTCACCGAACGGCGTGATGCCGAAGCAAGTTTGTCGTTGCCGGCTTGAGTTGTTTTTGTTTCTTTTTCCTTCGCCGCGCCGAGTTTGCCCTGCCACCAGATAGCAATCGGGCTAGCGATGGCGATGGTTGAATATGTTCCCGTAATCGAACCGACAAAAAGTGCCAGCGAAAAGCCTCGTAAGACTTCTCCGCCGAATAAAACCAACGCCAAAACCGACAGGAAAACCAAACCGTTGGTCACGATCGTGCGCGACATTGTTTGGTTGATAGAATCATTCGTCAATTTGTAAAGTGATTCGCCGCGATGAAGCGTTAAATTCTCACGAATACGGTCAAAGATAACGATCGAGTCATTGACCGAGAATCCGACCAATGTCAGCAATGCCGCAAGCACCGTCAAACTGATTTCCCATTGGAAAACCGAAAAGAACGCGAGCGTGATCAAAACATCGTGGAAAACGGCGATAACTGCGCCTGCCGCATACGTCCAGTCATAACGAAAGGCGATGAAAAGCAGAATCCCGACCATTCCGAGCAAAGTTGCGATAACCGCTTGATTACGCAATTGTGCGCCCGCAACCGGACCGACGGAATCCGTTCCGACGATCTTATAAGCTGCGCCTTCATCTTCGGCTAAAGTTTTTGTTGCTTCCGCTTCTTTACCGAATGTGTCGAGTGCCGCTTTAACCGTTTCGCGCCCTTTGTTTACCTGCGAATTTTGATTCTCAGTGGAAAGCGCGGCAGGCTGATTTTGCCCGTTCGCCTGTGTATTCGCCGCAGGCGTTTCGGGAGCGGATTGCTCTGTGGCACCTTCGGTCAAAGGAATTTTGATCAAAACTTCGTCCGGTTTGTCGAGCGAAGCCTGAATAACGGGTTCGGTTACGCCTACTTTATTCAAAGCGGCGCGAATTTCGTCATCAGCCGGTTTGTTTTTGAATTTTGCAGTAATGACGGTTCCGCCCTGAAAGTCCACACCGAGATTGAACGCATTCGTTCCGCCCGGAGCTGCCTGACGACCGATCGCCGAAAATAATCCTGCCAAAAGGATGAAGATGGACACCATGATCAAAGGCTTGCGGTAGCCCATCCAATCCACGTTAATATTCTTAAAAATTTCAAACATTGCTTTATCTTGCTTAAATCTTCGATCTGCGAATCACTCTTTTCAAACGCAAACCGTAACCATTAAATACTGAGTTTCTTCATATCGGGATTACGTTCGAGCAGCCACATAAAGATCGTGCGCGAAACGAAAACCGCCGAGAAAAGGTTGATCAACAGACCGAGAACGAGCGTGACGGCGAAACCGCGAATCGGTCCCGAACCATACATATATAGAATCGCGGCTGAAATGATCGTCGTGATATGCGTGTCGATGATCGTGATAAATGCGCGGTCGAAACCGAGTGCAACGGCTTTCGACACCGTATGTCCGGCATTCAATTCTTCGCGCATTCTTTCAAAGATCAACACGTTCGAGTCAACCGCCATACCGATTCCTAAAATCAAACCGGCGATACCGGGCAGA
>DAITPE010000610.1:0-3428 GCA_036833775.1 Pyrinomonadaceae bacterium
GGAATTGCTGTTTGAATTCGACTTGTTTCCGATCACATCTCGTTTTGTATCGGCTTTCTTTTTATTCGAATTGGAGTTCGTATTTTTATTGGTCTTTTTCGGTTTATCCGAAATCATTTCCTCGATCTTTTCGGTATCGTCTTCTTCGGGCGTTTTCTTGATCGTTGTCGGCTCTTCCTGTCCTTCGGGATTCGTTTTCGAAGTGACGACCAAGATCATTTGTCCCGTTTTAACGGTTTCACCCGGACGCGGAAGCTGTTCGAGAATCGTATTCGGTTTTTCGGTGCTGTATCGATCGGCGCGGCGTTTGATCTTTAATCCGAGCGAAGCAAGTTCTTTTTCGCTTTCGGCAAAATCTTTGCCCGTGATTTCGGGAACTTTTATCTCCGTTCCCTGCAAAGACATATAAACGACGCTGCCCATCCCGACAAGAAAAGTTCCCGCCAGAGCGACTACGATCAACAATTTACCGAGTGCAGAAAATCCTGATTTAATTAAACTCACTTTTGATGAACTCCAAAAATAAAACGAAAGTCTAACATTTTTTACTGAAACAAACGAGTGAAACGACTATAAAAACTTATCAGAAAACTACTTCTTTGCAAAAGCGGCAATAAAAAAACCGTCCATTTTATCTCTTTGCGGAAAAGTCCGTGCAAAACCTTCGGCAGTTAAAAAACTTTCCGAAACATTTGGTTTGATTTGATAAAACGCATCATTTTCCGCCAAAAATTCTTTACAAATTAATTCGTTTTCTTCGGTTTCGAGCGAACAGGTCGAATAGATCAATCTTCCGCCGTGTTTGACTAGCTTTGATGCATTTTTGAGAATCGTGCGTTGTTTCAAAGATAATTCCGCAAAATCTTTTTTGCTTATAAAATAACGTATTTCAGGATTGTGCCGAATCGTTCCCGTTCCCGAACAAGGCGCGTCAAGCAAAACGACATCGAACGATTCATCGGCGAAAGGCAAAGAACTTTCAGCATCGTAAGCTAAAATCGAGTAGTTTTGCGTTCCTGTTTTTTCGCAAATATTGCGCACGATTTTCAATCTTTGTTCGTATAAATCGCCACCGACAAACAATTTATCGTTTTTATTCGATAAATAATTGACCATCGAAAATTTACTTCCCGGCGCACAGCAAACATCGAAAAAACTTTCCGAACTTTTCAGATCGACGACTTCGGCGACCAATTGAGAAGCTTTATCCTGAAAATAAATCTTCCCGTTTTCGGCGAGTTCAAACAGGTATTTTTTATCTGTTTCGCCGTTTTCGAGTGATTTTCTAACGGCTTCGGTCGTTTTTGCCGTGAAACGAAAATCCAAATTAGGAGTTTCATTGTTCGCTTTCGTCAATTTTTCGGTTTCTTCAAACCCAAATTCTGAAATCCATCTTTCGATCAACCAACGCGGATGCGAATTTTCGATCGAAATCCGTTCGACTTCATCCTTAAAACTCAATTCGATATTTTCACGCGTAAACCTACGCAAAATTGCATTTACGAAACCTTTTGCCGAGGTCTTTTTCGCTTTTTGCGTTTGATTTACGGCATCGTTGATTGCTGCGTGTGCCGGAATTTTGTCGAGAAATTTCAGTTGATAAAGCGCGATTCTTAAAATGATTTTGACCGCCGCATCGAGCTTTTTTCCGTTCGTCAGTTTTTCGATGATTGCGTCTAAAAAAAGCCGTTTACGCAAAACTCCGAGCGTGATTTCGTGGCACAAACCTTTATCAATATCGGGAAGTTTTGCTTCATAGTTCGGCAAAAGAACCGACGAAAAAGCTTTTTCCGTTTCGATTTTTGTGAGAATTTCAAAAGCGGCGATTCGCGCCGGAGATATTTTCATTATTTATTTTTTTTCTGTGGCGGATTCACGGTTAATGGACGATTGTCGATGGTTTTTCCGCCTTCGAGATTTTTATCGACGGCGATACGATCGTCGAAAACAAAACATTCGCCTTCCCAAAGCGATTCTTCTTCGGGCGTTTCTTCCAAATATTTCAAAATTCCGCCTTCGAGCTGATAAACATTTTCAAAGCCGAATTCGACCATCAACGGCGCAAATTTTTCGCAGCGAATTCCGCCCGTGCAAAACATTGCGATATTTTTATGCTGTTGCGGATCGAAATTTTCTTTCACGAAATTAGTCAGGTCGCTGAATTTTTCGATCTTCGGATTGATCGCACCTTTAAATGTTCCGATCTCGACTTCGTAATCGTTGCGCGTATCTAAAATTATCGTGTCTTTTTCGGAAATGATCTTGTTCCAATCGGCAGATTTCGTATGTGTTCCGATGCCTTTTTCTATTTTTATCGGATGCCGAAGCGAAACGATTTCCTGTTTAATGCGAACTTTCGCCTTTAAAAACGGGCGTTCGGCAAAATACGAAGTTTTGTATTTCAATTTCGTTTCAAATGTTTCTTCCAAAATTTCGACGAATTTATCGATGTCTTCGGGCAAACCAGAAATCGTTGAATTATAGCCTTCTGCGGCAATCAAAATTGTTCCTTTGATCGAAAATTCATCCATCGCGGATTTTAATTTCGCTTTTATTTCGGACAGATTTTCAAGTTTCTTGAATTCGTAAAAAGTAATGATTTGTATCTTCTGATCGGACATTTTAATAACACTCGCAAAAATCAAATATTTTACCCTAATTGTTCGCCGATTTGAAGTTTCACGCCGTTTAGAAAATCGCGCGTTTTCATACGATTTTTCCCTTGAAGCTGTAATTCATCGATTTTCAAAACCGAATTATCACCGCAAGCGACAAGCAGTGAATCTTTAACTGCATAAATAATACTTCCAACCGAAACTACGTCGCGTTTGATGTCCGACACTTCGGCGTTCCAAATGGTTAATTTATTTCCGTTATAAAACGTAAAACTCGTCGGAAAAGGCTGAAAACCGCGCACACGATTTGCTATTTCTTTCGCCGAAAGATTCCAATCGATCTTGCCATCTTCTTTTTTCATGATCGGCGCAAACGTCGCTTCGTCGTGAACTTGCGGAATTGCTTTTAATTGATCAAATCTATCAAGCGTTTCGGAAAGCAAATCCGCGCCTGAAAACGACAATCTTTGCATTAATTCGACCGCATTTTCAGCTTCACCGATTGCAGTTTCCGAAACGAGCAAAATATCGCCTGTATCCAATCCGACATCCATTTTCATCGTCGTCACGCCCGTTTTTTCTTCGCCGTTGACGATTGCCCAATTGACCGGAGCCGCGCCGCGATATTTCGGAAGCAGTGAAAAATGAACATTTACCGCGCCTTTCGGAAACGCTTCGAGAAACGTGAGCGGCAAAATTCGCCCGTAAGCGACAACCACGGCAATGTCCGCATTATGCGATCTAAAGAGTTCTAAAGCTTCAACGGTTTTTATTTTTGTCGGCTGAAAAACCTGTAAATTATGCTCTAAAGCA
>DAITPE010000611.1:0-3401 GCA_036833775.1 Pyrinomonadaceae bacterium
CGGAACGCCTGCGCCTTCGCAGGCATTGAGCGCAAGAGCGAGAAAAACGGATTAAGCAATTCGAGTTTTGAGAATTTAATCGCGGTTACGACGCATCCGCGTCGTTTGCCTGCGAGGGCGCAGGCGTTCCGTTCAACTTTATGGGAAATTCCTTGAGTTTTTTGTGGGTTTTACTGCAAACCATTTTTGCACTTGCATTCGTTTGCGGACTTGCATATTTGATCTTTCGCGTAATTTTACCTCGTTTGACGGTTAATTACGGCGCGAATAATATGGTGCGCGTCGTTGACCGCATCGGGCTTGAAGCGCGTAAAAGTCTTTATGTCATTGAAGTTGCGGGAAAATGGATGATCGTCGCATCGAGCGAAAGCGGCGTTCAATTCATCGCCGAACTCGATGCCGAAAGCGCGAAGTTCGCCGAAGCGGAAATCCTGAAAAACCGACAACTTCCGTCGAATACTGCTTTTGGAAAATCCTTCGCCGACAAACTCAATGAAGTGATCGCAAAAGGCAAACAAGGAGGAAAATGATGAATCGCGGATTGGGAAAATTGATATTTTTTGCCGCATTTTTGATCACGGCTTTGCCGTTTTTCGCATTCGCGCAAAATCCTCCGGCGGCTTCTCCTGAAACGGCGAATCCGGTCGTTTTGATAATCGTTATCGGTGCGCTCGCGCTCGCGCCGTTCGGCTTGATAATGCTGACTTCGTTCGTCAAAATCGCAGTCGTGCTTTCAATTTTGCGAAACGCGCTCGGCACACAGCAAGTTCCGCCGAATCAAGTAATTACGGGAATCGCGCTGGTTTTGACGGTGTTCATTATGTCGCCCGTCGTCGAAAAAATGTATTCGGAAGCCGGGACGATTCCGAACACGGAAGCGATATTTTCGGAAGTTACCGTGACAACGCTTTTCGATGCGTCGAAAAAAGGTAAGGAACCGCTTCGGCAATTTTTGATTCGTTACGCCGACGAACGTCATCGACGTTTATTTTTCGATCTCTCGCAGCAAATGGCGGTCAAAAACGGCAACGATCCGAACGAGATCAAAGCTGAAGATTTTCGCGTCATCATTCCTGCATTCGTTACGAGCCAATTGACCGAAGCATTTCAGATCGGCTTCATTTTGTTTGTTCCGTTTTTGATCATAGATATGGTCGTCGCCAATATTTTGCAGGCAATGGGAATGTTTATGCTGTCGCCGACGATCATTTCGCTGCCGTTTAAATTGCTGCTTTTCGTGCTAATAAACGGTTGGGAATTGCTGATAAAAAACTTGGTTTTGGGCTATATATGACGAGGTGATTTTAGATTGCGGATTGCGGATTGCGGATTTGAATTCTGTAAAAATAAATCCCAAATCCCCAATCCTACATCCCAAATTAAACTATGGATATGTTTACAGATTTAGCGAGTAAAGGCTTGTGGCTGATTCTGGTTCTATCACTTTTGCCGCTTTTGGCGAGCTTGATCGTCGGATTGGTAATTAGTCTTTTTCAGGCTTTGACGCAGATTCAAGAACAAACTTTGACGTTTGTTCCGAAAATTATCGCCACGATTTTGGTAATTATGATAACTGCCGGATGGATGATGGATAATCTGCGCGAATTTGCTACGCAAGCCTTTGATCTGATGCTGAAAGTGAGTGTGATGAGATAAGTTTCAGGTTTCAAGTTTCAGGTTTCAAGTTGAAAAAACATCTTGAAACCTGAAACTTGAGACTTGAAGCTCTGAAACGGATGGAAGAGTTTCTCAAGCTTTTAGAAATCGTTTTGAAGACCTTCGAGGTCGGACAAAGCCCGCAGGCTTTTTTAGTTTTGTTCGGACTTTGTTTTGCGCGTTACGCCGCTTTTTTGCAGATAGTTCCGTTTTTCGGCGGTCAAGTCGTTCCTTCACAAGTCAAAATCGCAACCGCAACCGCTTTGGTTATCATTACATATCCGGCTTTGCTCGCCGAACTTCCGGCTGACGGCGGACCGCTTCCGTTCGGCGCGGTCGGTTTTATCGGAATGATCGCGAAGGAAGTTTTCGTCGGGTTTACGCTCGGATTCGTTGCGTCTTTAGTTTTTGAAGCCGTTTCGGTCGCGGGCAGAATCGCCGATTTTCAGCGCGGTTCGACAATGGGCGAACTTTTCGCGCCGCAATTGCAGGAAAGAGTTTCTGAAATGGGACAATTTCAGCTTCAGCTTGCGATCGTAATTTTTCTAACGATCGGCGCACACAGATTTTTTCTCGCTGCATTGGTCAAAAGTTTTCTGTTCATTCCCGTGTTAAAATTCCCGCACATCGAAGCAGGTTGGACTCCAGCGGTTGAGTTTCTGACTTTGATGACTGGAAGCGTTTTGAACATCGGCGTACAACTTGCCGTTCCGATCATTATTACTTTGCTTTTGACTGATTTGTTTTTTGGATTGATCAACCGCGTTGCGCCGCAAGTGAACGTATTTTTCCTGAGTATGCCCGTGAAAATGTGGATCGGGATTTTCGTTTTAGCCGTGATGCTTCCCTTTTTGATCGACCGTTTCCGCGATTATTTTGCCGAATCTTTCCGCGCTTTCGAGTTTATGATTCAGTTTTTCAGTAAAATGTATCAGTAACGTCGGAACGCCTGCGCCCTCGCAGACTTTGAGCGTGAAACGCAAACAAAGTTTCTACGATCTTGGTTCTAAATTTTCTTGAGTTGTTTACGACGCTATCGCGTCATTTGCCTGCGAGGGCGCAGGCGTTCCGGCTAAACTTTTCCGCTGTTCTTAAATCTCGCACGTCTTAATTCTTCGCGCATTTCTTCGTTTTTGCGGTCGGCGCGGCGTTTTTCTTCTTTGATTGTTTGGTCTGAATTTTCGGACTTGCGAACGCTGTTTGCTTTTGCCGAATTTGCGAGATTGGTCTGCGAAAATCCTTCGTCAATAATGTCGGTGCTTTGATACGAATGAATAACCGAGGTTTGCAGTGAACGCGCGATTTCTTCGATCATTCGGCGCGTCGCTTCGTCCAATTTATGTGTCGAAGACGAAATGATCGGCGAAACTTGGATTCCGATTCCCGAACTCATCGGCGAATCAGTCAACGGCGCAGGATTCGGCGGTGTTGAAATCGGCAAATTTGCTGGCTTTGAAACAGGCACATCGCTTTCCGGCACTTCCGAAACGGGCGTTGGCAGCAGATTATTCAAATTCGGAGTTTCGGTATTTGCGATCGCTTGCGAAATGTTTTCGAGCGCGGCTTTTACGGAGTTTTCGCTGGTATTGAGCGAATCACTGATTATTTGAATCGCGTCTTCGACCTTGATCTCGGTCGGCATCGAATCTTTCAAAAAGTCGGTCATGGGAGTTTCCGGCTGATTTGGAATCAAATTTTGCAGACTTTCGATCAAAGCCAGCAAATCGAATGTATTTATGCTCAAT
>DAITPE010000612.1:0-3400 GCA_036833775.1 Pyrinomonadaceae bacterium
AGACCCGTGATTTCATAATTCAGACCTTATGAGAAATCGAGCAGACCGCGCTTCAAAGTCTTTGATACATACTTCAAAGTCTTTGATACATACTTCAAACGAAGCAGACCGCCGTTTTTGGCGTAAAAACGTATGGGATAAGTGATAACTGATAACGGATAAGTGATAACGAAAAACTATCAACAATCCGTTCTCCGCTATCCGCTATCCGTTATCAGTTATCACTTAATCACCTGTTGTCGCGATACCAAGGGAGCTTGAAGCGGATCAGATTTGCCATTGTGCGCGTCGGGTTTAATAACATCCGGCTGAAGATTTTGACGTAATAATTGTTGGTGCTTCGTTCGATTCCTTTGATGATATATTTGTCGGTCGCGTCTTCGGCGAGCATCAGACCGAAACCGGCGGTCGGCGTGATCACGACATCAACGTAGGTTTGCTTGCCGCTCAGACCGACGTTGCCGATCGACGCTTGGCTGATCGGACCGATCTCGAACTGCGTACTCCACGCCGCCGACCACGCCAAGGCTTTCAAGCGGCTGTGCCAGTATTCCTTCGATTTTCCAAACTCGGTTTGTCTTCCCTTGCGGTCGTTTTGGACGAGAATAAAACCCGTGAACGAACCCTGCATCGGATGCGCGATGTAGTTCGTAAAAAATCTGCCGCCGTCTTCCCAGCCGTGCAGAGATTTGACCGAATCGATATAATCCTTAAAAAATTTCCCTTTCAAAGCGCGGCGCGTTTTCGCTTGTGTGACCGCATAACCGTGCTGAACTCCCAAAAATAACAGCGATTGTTTGAAAGCCGAACTCCAATCGATGCCGTTTTCGATGTCAACCGCGTCTTTTTTCTTTGAATTAATATCCTTCCAATGCCGTTTACTGCTCTCAAAGATCGGCGGCGGCTGAAAACCGCTTTGTTCGTTAAACTTTTTCTCGAAAGCCGTGCGGTCGAATGTTGTTGCAGTTTCGCCGATTTCGTTTTCGTCGTTTGAAATTGCCGTTTGCTTTTCGGTTTTCGCGCTTTCGATCGTTTGTTCCGTTCGTAAAAGCTTTTCGTTTATTTCAGGCTTGCCCGGCGATTCGGTTTTCGTTTCCGAAACCTGCGCCGAGATCGTCGAAAAAGCGGTAAATAAAAATAAAATAAAAACTAAAAACTCAAATCCCTTGTTCGTAAAATTATTTGTCATAAATACAATTGTCGGAAAAAAAATTTACGGGCGCAATTTTATTTGCTTCCGTTTCAAACATTTCCGAGTTTTATTAATTGTAACTTAAATAACCTTTTAACCGCCAATACTTTTTTTCAACCATGTCGGAACGCCTGCGCCCCCGCAGGCAATGAGCGTGAAACGCGAACGATCCGATTGTTAATTCAGTTTTGAAAAACAACGAAGTTACGACGCATTCGCGCCGTTTGCCTGCGGGGACGCAGGCGTTCCGACTATTGCACTTCGCTCAAGCTTTCCCATTCTTCGTAGAGTGATTGAATTTTTGCTTCGGTGCGGCTGTATTTTTCGTTTACTTCCTGCAATTTCGCGTGGTCGGCGGCAACTTCAGGCGAAGCCATTGCGAGCGAGAGTTTGGCGAGTTCTGCTTCAAGCTGCGGGATTTCCTTTTCTTCGATCTCTTTGATGCGCGATTCGATCTTTTGCAGTTGGTTTTTGCTTAGATTGGATTTTCGTCCTTCGTCCTTTGTGCTTTGTTCGTTGTTTGTTTGCGGTTCGGTTTTAGTTTCGAGCGACGGACTGCTGACTACGGACGAATTACGAACTTTCCAATCGTGAAATTCGGAATAGTTTCCGTCGTAGATTTCGATCCTGCCGCCTTCCTCAAACGCCATAATCTGCGTCGAAACTTTGTCCAGAAAGAAACGGTCGTGGCTGACGGTGATGATCGTGCCTTGATATTCGTCGAGCGCGTTTTCCAACGCCTCACGCGACGGAATGTCCAAATGATTTGTCGGTTCGTCTAAAACGAGGACGTTTTTGTTTGAATAAATAAGTTTTGAAAGCGCAAGTCTTCCCTTTTCGCCGCCCGATAAATCTTTGACCGATTTGAAAACGTCTTCGCCCGTAAACAAAAATCTCGCCAAAAACGAACGAAGCTCGCCGTTTTCCGCCGTCGGCGCAACTCTGCGAAGCTCTTGAATGACCTCATTGCGGTCGTCCAAATCTTCGAGATTCTGCGAATAATAGCCGATGTCGGTTTTCGGTCCCCAGATCATTTTGCCCGAAATCTCGCGGATATTGCCGAGAACGGTTTTCAAAAACGTCGTTTTGCCCGTCCCGTTGCCGCCGATCACGCCCAACGCTTCGCCGCGTGTGAGTGTGAAATTGATGTTTTTCGCCAAAACTTTTTCGCCGTAACCGATCGCCAAATCTTCCGTCGTCAAAACATTTTGTCCGGCGCGTTCGACCGCTTTGAGTTTGAAATTTCCCTGCGGTTTGTCCGACACGACGGCTTCGACGCGCTCCAATCTTTCGAGCATATTGCGCCGCGATTTCGCCTGTTTTGTCTTTTGACCTTCCAGATTTTTGCGGACAAAGGCTTCGGTGTTTTTAATATAAGCCTGCTGATTTTCAAATTCGCGCCGCTGTATTTCGCGCCGTTCTTCGCGTTCGACCAGAAATTGCGAATAATTTCCCTTGTAAGTCACGGCGCGACCGTTTTCGATCTCGATGATGCGGTTCGTCGTGCGGTCGAGAAAATATCGGTCGTGGCTGATGATGACGTAACTTTTATCGTAAGTCTGGAGAAAATTTTCGAGCCATTCGACGGCTTCTACGTCCAAGTGGTTCGTCGGTTCGTCCAAAAGCAGAACGTCGGGCGAAGATAAAAGCAGCCGCGCCATTCCGAGACGGTTTTTTTGTCCGCCCGAAAGACTTTTCGTTTCAAGCGTCCAAGCCGTTTTCGGAAATCCCAAACCGAGCAGGATCGCTTCGGCACGTGCCGCGTAAGTAAAACCGTCTTCCGCTTCGAATTCGTGCTGTAATTCGCCGTATTGCTCCAAAATTTCGTCCGTCGCGTCCGTTTCCATCTGCTTTTCAAGACGTTTCATCTCGGCTTCGAGCCGGTGAATCTTCTCGAACGCGGACAACGCGGCGGTGTGAACCGTTTCGTTTTCGGAAAAATCGACGTGCTGTTGGAGAAGTCCGAGTTTGAGATTATTAATCTTGATTACGTCGCCCGAATCAGCCGATTCTTCGCCCGTAATAATGCGGAAAACCGTCGTTTTGCCCGCGCCGTTGCGACCGACAAGTCCGATCTTTTCGTTCGGATTGACCTGAAACGAAACGCCGCGCAAAACGTCGTGTGCGCTGTAAGATTTTTTAATGTCCGAAAGTCTGAAAAGCATTTTATTAACTAAGGTGTCAGTAGCCCGCGCGTGAGCAAGGGCT
>DAITPE010000613.1:0-3388 GCA_036833775.1 Pyrinomonadaceae bacterium
GCAAAAACAGAATCAATAACAGATTTTTCACAGATTTCATAAAACTTTTCCTCGAACACAGAATTTAATTATTTTTCGACTTAAATTCATTCAATAAACGCGTTTGAAATTCAACGGGAAGAAAATCTTCCGGCAACAAAATCAGCCCTTCAAAGACAATTTCAGAACGTATTTCGGTATCGAAAGTGCGGCACGCTTTTTCTTCAACTGTATATCTGATGAAGTTGTTGTTCTCAACGATGCACAAGCCGCTCAAATAAAGATGATCTTCCAAAGAAAATGTCGAAGGCGCACGAAAACGGCGGACGATCTTACACGGATTTTCTTGAAAAAATTCTGAAATTTCTATCTCGGAAACCGTTTTTATCTTGCGCGTCATCTCTTCGATTTTCGATTCAAAAAAACGATGAACTTCGATCTCATAAAATTCGCCGATTTCATTAAAAATATCTTTTGCCAGAAATTCTTTTGCGGTTTTTCCGCCGAAATAGCGTGAAAAATCCGAAATAGAAACGAGTTTATGCTCGTCAAAACTGTGACGGCTTCGCAGTAAATAATTTCCATTCAAAATTTTCCAGAGCATTTTGTTCGTTCAAATCAAAGCAGTTTAACTTATAGCAATTTTAGGAATTTTTGACAATAAAAAAGCGAAAGGCTCGCAAACCTTTCGCTCTTTGTTTTCAGTTTAGATTCGGTCTTAGAAATCGAATCTGATCCCGAGCTGGAATTCGCGGTTGTAGCTCGAATTCGTGGTAAACGACGGCGAACCGGAAATAAAGGTGCGCGGCGTACCGAAATTCGTCGCGGCTGCCGATAAGCGGTTCGGTCCCGTGCTGAAAGCGTAAAGCGTGTTGTTTACGTTCTGCACGTTTGCACGATTGAACAAATTAAAGCCTTCTGCAAACAGCGACAATTTATAATTTTCGCCGAAACGGATGATTCTGCCGACGCGCATATCGACGATATATGAAGCCGGAGTCGAATATTGATTGCGCTTCGTTCCCGGCACGCGGTCGGTCGTGGTGATTCCGTCCGCGTTCGGATCGCCCGAAACAAGCGCGGAATACGCAAAACCCGATTGCGCCGAGAAAATTCCCGTGAAAACGTAATCGCTCAAAAGTGCGCTCACAAATTTGTTGTCGCTCTTGAATTTGCCCGTGTCGTAAACCGGACTGAAGATGAAACGATGGCGAACGTCCAGATCGGAACGCCCGTATTCGGTCGAAACATCGAATTGATTTTCAGCGATCTTCGCATCGTCGCCGCCGCCCGGAACGACCGAGGTTTGATCGGGCTTGTCGTCTTTCGCTTTTGAAAGCGTGTAGCTCGTATTGAATTGCCAATGATTTGAAAAACGGCGGTTCAATTCAAACGTCAAACCTTGATAGAAAGATTTGGCGGTGCTTTCAAAGAGCGAAATGCGCTGGAAAGCGGTGATCGGACGCGGATTCGAAAATCTCAGAAAGGTAAATGTTTCACCCGACGGCGTGGCGGCTGTCGTCGAAACAGGTGCGCTTAAATTCGCGTTGCGCGTTCGCGAAAGGTCTTGCCCGCGAAACATCATATATTGAACCGAAACAGTCGTGTTCGCAAAAATCTCGCGTTCATACTGCAACCGCGCCTGATGCGTGAAAAGCTGTTTATAATTGCGGTCGAACAGGTAAAGATTCGGCGTGACAGCGGCAACATTCGTCGGAATCGACGGGAAAACATTCGGATACGTCGGGCAAGTTCCGGCAGGCGCGGTCGTGCAGTTGATGTCGATCGCAATTACCTGAATGCCGTTTTGCGAATGTGCCGTTCCGGTCATAATTGCCGGAGTGCGCCCGTAAAATATTCCGTAACCGCCGCGAATGACCGACTTTTCGTCGATCGCGTAGCTCAAACCGAAACGCGGTGCGAAATTATTCTTGTCGTTCGGCTGAAAGCTCGTGTCGAATCCGGCGGCGAGCAGAGCGGCGTTCGGATTCTGGATCGGCGGTTTGGCGATCTTTTGAAAATCGTAACGCAGACCGATATTGACCGTCGTTTTCGGTGTCGCGCGCCAATCGTCCTGTATAAAAAATCCGAATTCACGATTGTTCGGCTTGGTCGTTCCGCCCGTCGTTCCCGCTCCGCCGAAGCTCTGGCGATACCGCGAAGGAATTCCCGCCGCCAAGTTTGCATAACTGGTAAATGTGTAAGAACCGCCGAAAAGTCCGGGGAAAAAGTTAAAAATCTTGTCAAACAGCAGATCGACGCCGTATTTCAAAGCGTGATTACCAATCAGATGCGTTTGATTATTGATGAATTGATAACGCGTGATCGTCGTTTCGCGCGGGCTGAAATTATTGCGACCGAAGTTGAAAGTTCCGTCATTGATGCCGCCAGCGTTTGCCGTCACCGCAACTTCGGGCGCATCCGAATTTGCCAAACCGGGTTCTTTATCGCGCGAAAATTGAAAGCGAAATTCGTTGAAGAATGTCGGCGTAAACGTGTGCGTCCAGTTTGCCGTCACCGCCGAAGTTTTCACGTTGCTGTTTCCGGTGTGCTCTTCCGCGCTCAGCGTTCCCGAATTTTCGAGGTTCGTGCCCGTAAAATTCTGCTGGTTGAAACGCACCCAAACCTGATTTTTCTCGTCGATATTGAAATCTACTTTGCCGAGAAACACGTCTTGCTGACGGTTGATGTTATATGATGCAACCTTCGGTGTAAGCAAAGTTATAACCGAAGCGGGCGCGAACGGAAGCGAATTGAGCACGACCGGATTCGGCAGATCGGAACGCTGTCCTTCATACGCCGCGAAAAAGAAAACCTTGTCTTTTTTGATCGGTCCGCCGAAAACTCCGCCGAACTGATTGATCTGGCTGGCTGGTTTCGCGCGTCTTTGCGATTTCAAAACGGGCGAAAGCGCATTGAGCGATTCGTCGCGGAAATATTCGAACGCCGCGCCCGTAAATTTGTTCGTTCCAGATTTCGTCACGACGTTGATGACCGCACCCGCCGCACGACCGTATTCCGCCGAAAAACCGTTTTGATTGACCTGAAATTCTTTGACCGTATCGATCGAAAACTGCGACGGCGCGCGTCCCGAACCGATGCGTCCCGAAGATTGTCCGAAAAACGTGTTGTCCGAGCTTGTTCCGTCGATCTGCAAGCTGTTCAGAGTTCCTTTCTGACCGCCGATCGCGAGATCGCCTTGGCGCGTCGGGTCGCGCACGATTCCGGGCGTAAGCGTCGCAAAATCCAAAAAGTTGCGCCCGTTCGTCGGCAGATTGCTAACGCGGCGTTCGTCAACCGTCGTCGAGATCGAAGTTCTGGTCGCTTCGACCGCTTGACCTTCGGCGGTCACATCGACCACATTAACCGAATTTCCGGTTGAAAGCGTAATATCGAGCGAAGTTTTCGC
>DAITPE010000614.1:0-3369 GCA_036833775.1 Pyrinomonadaceae bacterium
GAACGCGGCAAACCGAACGCGTTTTTCATAAAATGCTGTGTCGGATCAACAAAAGGGTTCGCCGCAACCGTTCTTTTCGCAACATCTGAAATCTTGCTTTCATCAATGTAATCAAAACTTTCCCAGTTTTTTACGTCATAAATGTAAAGATCGGAAACCGAACCATTCATCGGCGCATCAGCCTTCAAAAGCATTTCCATATAACCGTCGAGATGTTCGATCTGCTGTTTGGCTTTCAACGCACGCTCGACACCGACGAAACGCGAATCGGCGTGACCGACGACGCGAATATTTTGCTTTGCGGCTTCATCAATCGTTGCTTCGTAAACTTTTGCGTCAATAAAGGTCGTGATTTTGATGAAATCGTAACCCGCCGATTTCGATTTTCTGACGGCTTCGCGCGCTTCTTCTTCGGTTTTAACGACAAAATCGTTGCCCTGTTCTTTTCCCGTCAAATGCGGACTTGCGGCGTAGATCGTCGGCGCGATTATTTCGCCTTTCGCCGATCTTTCGCGCAAAACAAGCTGTTCGGGCGTGCCGATCATCAAACGAATCGTCGTCACGCCGTTTGCGATCATCACTTTCAATTCGTCTTCGGCGATCGAATCGGGATATTCGTCGCCGTCCGAAAGCAGATGCGTGTGCATATCCATCAAACCCGGAATCAGATATTTGCCTTTTCCATCAATGATTTGCGCCGTTTTAGGGATTTTGATTTTGCCTCCGATCTCCGCGATCACGCCGTTTTTTATCAAAACGGTTTGATTTTGCAAAACGCGTTCTTTATCCATCGGAATCACATTTACGTTCGTAAACGCAATTTCCTGCGCAAAAATAGTTGACGTAAGACACACGAATATCAATGCAAAAAGAATTATTCCTTTCATCTGATCACCTCTTTAAAGACTCAGTTTTTGAAAATTTATTTAGCGTTTTCGACCTTGCGTTTCTTTTCTTTTTCGGTGCAGCCCGCAGGTTCGATGGTCGAAGATGCGCCGCCGATTTTCCAGCCCGCGTCGGTGCGGACGAGATGAAACGCATTTACGCCGCAATGCGAAACTTTGCCGTCAACAAAGAAAACATATCTGCCGTGAATCAACGCGAGATCGCCGTAGATTTCGGTTTTCATTTCATACATATCTTCTTTGATCTCGTTTTTCTTGACGGCAAAATTTTTAGAGAAAGTTTCGCCCGAAAGATAACGCGTCACGGTTTTTCCTTCTTTGTTTTTGATCAGCGCGACAAGTAAAGCTTCGGGCGTATAAACGGCTTTGATGGCTTCAGGATTATGATTTTTCATTTCCGTAAACATCGTGTTTATCACATTTTCAGCCGCCATTTTGTCAGCGTCTTTTTGTCCGAAAGCCAGAAAAGTAAACGATAAAGTTAAAATAATTGCAGAAATAATTTTTGTCATAGTTTTATTTTTGGAAGAATTGTACCTGTGAAAGAAACGAAAAGAACGAATAAAGATACTTGTTCATTGAAAATAGTTAATTGTTAATGGAAATACGAAATCAATTAACTATTTTCAAATTTTCGTTTCTTTCGTTCATTTCGTAGGCAAATTATTTATTAAACTCCCGCAACGGCAATTCCGTCTGGAACTTTTCCGGTTTCCAGTTTTGCCGAAACTTCGCCGCTTTCCATATCCAATTTCAAAACCAGATCATTTTGAACGGCACTGATAAAAGCGGTTTTTCCGTCTTTCGAAAAAACGATTCCGAGCGGAAAACTTTCCAATTTTATGCGTTTCGTTTCCTTGCGCGTCGCCGCGTCCAAAACGATCAATTCTTTCGTATTCGGCATCGTTGCGACGACTTTTTTACCGTCGGGAGTAAACTTTATACGATACGGACGCTCGCCGAGTTTTATTTTTTCGATGGTTTTATTCGCCGCCGTGTCAACGACATCGATCGCGTTTTCAGCATTCAAACCAACCCAAACTTCCTTGTTGTCAGGCGAAAGATCGATCGCTTCGGGTTGTTTGCCGACGGCGATTTGCGTGATTTTTGAACCTGCGGGCGGAATGTTTTGAAACTCGAAAGCCGTTACCGAATCCGAGCCGATATTGGCTGTATAAAATCGTTTCTGATCGGACGAACCGACGACCATGTGCGACGCGTTTTGACCTGTTCCCATCAGCCAATCGACTTTGTTCGCCGCCGGATCGTAACGCGCAATTGCACGATTTGTTTCCGCCGTAAAATAGATTTTTCCGCCGATTTCCTGAAGTCCGTGCGGACGCATCAAAGGCGAAAGGTCGACGCGGCGCAGTTCTTTTTTCGTTTCGATGTCAATCACGGAAAGTGAACTTCCCGGTGTTTGCGCTCCGTAATTTGCGACAAAAGCCATTTTTCCGTCTGCCGAAAGCACGACTTCGTGCGGTGAATCTCCGGTCGGAACTTTACCCAAAAGTTTCATTTCTTTCGGGTCGATGATCGCCAATGTCGCGTCGTCTTTATTGAGCGCAACCAAAACGGGTTTCTGCGTTTGACCGATAACGATGACGTAATTTTTCCAGGCAATCACGATAGAAAAAACGATTAAAAATGCGATGTTGAATTTGGCTCTTTTCGACATAAAAACTCCGTTTGATTTTTTCAGGTAAACTAACGCAATTTTTATCTATTTAAGTAAACTTGAAAACGCTTTTGTGATGAGATGAAAACGGCTGTGACGAAAGGTTTTGAATTGTAGATTGAGTTTTTTTGAAATTCGATCGATAACAGTTTTGCCGTTTGAAACGTCTTTATTTTGTCGGGAAAATTTTATGTCAAGATATTTGCTCGAAGCGTTTTTACAAGTCGTTATACTAATTCCTTTTTCATTGTTTTTTATCAAGGCTTTGACGAAGGGAAATCTTTTGCGAATTCTCTTTTTCGCACTGATTTTCATCGTTTACCAAATTATGCTGATCTTGCCGAAATTGGCGCAAGTCTTCAATTTTATCGGAGGAAACTGGAATTGGGACGGCAAAATTTTCGGAATTCTGTTCGGTATGATTTGTTATTTCGTTTTCAGAAAGTTTTTCAGCGAAAACGATTTTTTTACGTTTCGGCAAGAAAAGAAAAACTTCAAAAAAACTTTGATTGTTGCGATTAGTTCGGTTTTGCTCGTGACTTTAATTGCTTCATTTACGGGAAGTTCAGAGTTTGACGGCGAAACGCTCGCATTTCAAATAACGATGCCGGGAATCGATGAAGAAATAATGTTTTGTGGAATTTTACTCGGACTTTTGGCAACGGCATTGAAGGAAAAGATAAATTTTCTCGGAAATCCGGCAGTTTTGCTGACGTCGGTTTTATTCGGGTTTATTCATGCTTTCACGCTCGACAAAAACTTTTCGCTCGGTTTCGAGCCGATCTA
>DAITPE010000615.1:0-3369 GCA_036833775.1 Pyrinomonadaceae bacterium
ACGCGCACGAAGTAAGCGTGTAGTTATCTAAACTTTACACGCTTACTTCGTGCGCGTTTCCGCATTGAAAAGAGAAGTGAAGCAAGTTGAAATTTTGAATGTCTATTGTTGAATTGAGTTCAGATGCGTTTTGACGTTGACGCTCTGAATTTTCAGGACGACGCGCACCATTTCGGCGCGTTGGTCGAGATTGGCAGGCACGAACGGGGCATAAGCGGAATCTTTTTTCAGAGCCTTTTCGAGTTCGTAAACGGCTTGACGATTGCTCGAAGGCTCGACGACTTCTTCGATCTGTGCCAATCCGTCACCGAAAACGTCGGCGACGATCACGACTTCATCGTCTTTCATATCGCCGCGCACGAGCGATTTGGTCAGCGCGACCAATGCGCCCTGCGGATTGACGCTCGGCGATTCGGCTGAATATGCAAGCCGCGTTTGTGCAAATTGATCGGGCGAAACGAGATTGTCGTTTGAAGTATTTCCGGTGCGCGGCAGCATAATCGTCGAAGTCGAAACATCGTTTTTCGCAACTTCGTTTTGCGGTTTCGGATTGTAAGCCGTCGTCATCAGATTGACGAGAAGCATTATTCCGATCAAAAGCGACGCGACCACGCCGACGCTGTAAGGCATCAGACGCATCTGCATCCATTCGAGCATTTGTTCCGAAAAGAAGGATTTTTGTTTGCGGACAGGCTGACTAATTTCCGCCGCGACTGCGTTTCGCACATTATTGAGCAATTCCGCCGGAATCGCCGGACGCGCCATCACGCGCAGATTATTTTTAACGCTTTGATATTCCGCCAATTTCTGACGGCACAAAGGACACTGCTGCAAATGTGCATCAGTTTGCGCCATTTCATCTTCCGACAAAATATCGTCGAGATAAACGGCTAGATTAAATTGTATTTCTTCGCATTTCATTGCTTTTCGTCCTTGGTTTTTTTGTCCTTTGTTCTTTGCTGTAAAAGAACGAATGACGAAGGACTTTCGACCGAATTTCGAGTGAATAACTGACTGACCCCGGTGTTTTCCAAGACGCGGAAAACAACGTTTCGATTTCGTTTCGAGTATTTCTTAAAAAATCTTTCGTTTTTTATAACAGTTTGTTGCTGGTCTGTTTTCAAAAATTTTAAGAAAGACTTTTTTTCAAAAACCTTCGGCGAAACCTTTTCGCTCTCTTGACCCTTTTCGTTTGGCACCGATTTTTTTTCAAGTTTTGAACCGGGGCGAGTCAATTATTCACTCTCAGTAAGTTTCAAGTTTCAAGTTTCAGGTTGAAAACAATAAATTGAAACCTGAAACTTGAAACCTGAAACTTAAATTTTCAAATATCTTCTAACTTCCGTCTTAATTCTTCGCGTCCGCGGGCGATGCGCGATTTTACCGTTCCGATGTTTATTTCCAAAGTTTTTGCGATTTCTTCGTAGCTTAAACCTTCGATGTCGCATAAAACGATGACTTCACGGAAAATGTCGGGCAGTGCGAGCAAAGCTTTTTTCAGACGTTTTTCGCGTTCGATACGAAGCGCGTTTTCTTCGGGGTTTTCCGAATTTCCCGAAAGCGTTTCGTGAATCGGCGTGTCGCTTTCACCGATCGGCGCATCGAGCGAAAAAGTTTTTTCACGGTTGCGGCGTTTCCACCAGCGAAAACGGTTGCGCGATTCGTTGACGGCGATGCGGAAAAGCCACGTTTTCAAATCCGCTTCACCGCGAAACTTATGAATCGCTTTCAACGCGCTCAAAAAAGTTTCCTGCGTCAGATCGCTCGCTTCTTCCGCGTCTTCCGTCAAACGATAAAGCAGCGCGTAAATATCGGCTGAATAACGCGTCACGAAAGTATCGAACGCATTTGCGTCGCCTGCCTGCAATTTTTCAATGAACTCGGCTTCGGCAGATGAGTTGACGGAAATCGAACGCGCCGCCAATGCAACTTGTCCTAAGTCTTCTTCGTCAATTGTGATTGACTTGCTGAAGAACATCTTCCGTCCTTGTTCCTTCCCGTTCAGGGCTGATTTCAAATTGCTCATCCGCGTTTTCCGCGAACTGTTTTATTAGACACCGAATATTTTATTTTGTTCCCGAAAAAATGAAATTTTTTTTCGCATTCGGTTTTTTTCTGTCTTACTTCAAGCTTTTTCCTTTATTTACTTGCTCTAATCGCCTTTTTACGATAAATTAAGCCTTTTGGAAAAAATCCCTTTTAGACAAGTATATAACGATTAGGCAATAATTAATTGCAGTATTTTTTACAATGGCAAGAAAGAACAGATTAGCAGAACAAACCGCGCTGCCGACCAATGAACCCAAAGAAAAGGTAGCATATCAAGACGCGTTTCAATCGAACATCAACCGCCGCTTGGAAGAAAGCAGCAAAATGTTTGAAGGAAAAGGCAAAACAATCCTTTACGCAGTTGCGGCGATTGCCGTTTTGGCGATTTTGATCGGCATTTTTATGTCGTATAACCGACGCTCGAACGCGACGGCGCAGACCGCGCTCGGCAAAGCGATCGAAACTTCGCAGGCGCAAGTCACCGATCAGCCGCTTCCGGCAGGTTCGACGATGAAAACCTTCAAAACCGAAAAAGAACGTGCTGAAGCTTCGATCGCCGAATTTCAAGCCGTTGCCGATAAATTCGGCGGCGACGTTGCCGAAAAAGCGAAATATTTTATCGCCGTCAATCGTTTGTCAGTTGACCGCGCCGCCGCGATTACCGATCTCGACGGTTTATCGAAAGGCAGCGGCGAAGTCGGCACGCTTTCCAAATTTGCATTGGCGCAAGCCAAAACGAGCGACGGAAAATTGGACGAAGCCGTTGCGCTTTACCAAGATTTAGCGAAAATGAGCGATCCGATTATTTCAAAGGACACGATCAATTTCAATCTCGCGCAAATCTTTGAAAAGCAGAATAAAAAAGACGACGCGGTAAATCTTTACTTCGACATCGCCAAACGCGGAGCCGAAGCGAAGGATTTGGACGGCAAAGCGATTCCGCTTTCGCAGACGGCGCGTGACGCAAAAGACAAAGTGACCGCGCTCAATCCCGAAAAAGCGAAGGAAATTCCCGAACAGAAACTCGAAACGCCTTCGGGTATGGATTTCGGACAATAGTTTTTTAAGTGATAACTGATAACTGATAACTGATAGTGAATTGTCTTTCGTTATCCGTTATCCGTTATCCGTTATCACTTATCCGAAAATAGTTTGAGAATTTCCGCCGGATTAGTCATTTGTTAAATCGTATTTTTAAATAAGGCGAGGGAATTTTCACGTGAGCAAAACTGCATCGGGGAAAATCGCGGAAACGGCGGCAGTTGCCGATTCTGCGGCAAAAACACTTGTAAAATCTACGATAAGCATTCGCGTGTCGCC
>DAITPE010000616.1:0-3367 GCA_036833775.1 Pyrinomonadaceae bacterium
GGCTTGCATCGTCAATTCTTGATTTTGCACGTTTTCGCCGAAAGTTATTTCGCGCTCGACCTTTGTAAAGCCTTCCTTTTCGATCGTCAA
Organism: Pyrinomonadaceae bacterium; assembly: GCA_036833775.1. Lineage (GTDB taxonomy): Bacteria > Acidobacteriota > Blastocatellia > Pyrinomonadales > Pyrinomonadaceae > JAJQRF01. The sequence goes on from DAITPE010000616.1 coordinate 91, forward strand.
AAAATATTTGCCGAATGCCAGATTCGCAAAAGTAAAATTGCCGTCCGCGTCCGATTTCGTCTTAAAAACCGCGCCGTTTTCATCGCGCAAAACGAGTTTTGCTTCGGGAATGATCGCTTGCGCTTCGTCTGTGACCACGCCTTGCAAGCTTCCCATTTTGGTTTGCGCCGAAATATTTGAAATTAATAAAACTGTCGTAAATATGAATAAAATAATGCCGTTTGAAACTCGTTTCGATGCTTTCATTTGCTTGTTCTCCGATTATTTTTTAATGAAAGGCGCGACCAATTGCCTCGGTTTGAAACGGTTTCGTGCGGAATTCTATTTAGCAGTTTCGATGTGCTAGAATCGAAATGCACGAAACTCGTTTATGGTCTTTGCTGGACTGTCGTTTTTTGTGTTTCGAGCCTTCAGCGTTGCCGCGCTGAAGGCTTTTCAATTTCGTTCAGACAACTGCATTTATCAACGCCATTGCAGATAACGCCAAAAAGATCAATTTGTATGCGATAAATGCTCTGCTTCGTCCTCTAAAATATGCTTTCATCTGTTTAATTTGCCTTTCTTATTGAAAATGACTTTCATTTTCGTTCTGACATCTTGAATTTTAGATTGAAAGGCTTTGACGGTCAAGTTTTCAAATACTTTTTTTTCACATAAAAGTAAAAAAGGCGCGAATCGTTTGGAATTTTTCACAAGTTTCCAAATGATTACGCGCCTTTTTCGGCTATTTATTCGTTTCAATTACATCTGCCGCAAAACCCAGCCGTTCGGGTCTATTTCGTATTTTCCGTCTTGTCCGAGCGCGACGCTTCCTTTGCCGTTTTTCATCTCGACGCGCTTGATCGCATTGCCGATTTTTACGTCGATCGGCATCGCAAACGGCAGATTGTTCGGCAATTCCCAACTCAGATTCAGCTTATTCCCGACAACTTCCGCGTTCAATTTCGGCAGTTTCGGCTGGCGCAGATAAACTTCAAAAAACCAGCCGAGCTTTTTGCCCGATTGTTTTTCGGCGATCTTTAGAATGCCGTCGGTGGTCATAAAATGAAACTGTTTGCCGTCCGTGACCTTTTCCATTTTCGGGTCTGGATAAGCGACGCGGCGCAGAGTTTTGAAGAAAGCTTCGTCGCCGACGTAATAGCGCAAAGCGTGTAAAACAAGCGCGCCTTTGCCGTAAATATCGCCGTCGGATTTAATGTAATCGGGCGGCAGCATATAGATTTGCGTCGTCGTTTGAGCTTCGCGCGGCGCGACGGGTTTGACGTTGCGCAGATTCTTAACACGCGCTTTCATTGCCGTAAAATAAGCGTCCTTGCCCTTCGTTTTTTCGAGATAGAACGTGTCCATAAACGATTGAAAACCTTCGTGAATCCAGAAGTCGTTCCAATCGGGCGCGGTGACGAGATTTGCCCACCATTCGTGACCGAATTCGTGAAACAAGAGCCAATCTTCACCGTCGGCGTTGTATTTAAATTCGTTTCCGTAAGCCGTGATCGATTGATGTTCCATTCCGAGATGCGGCGTTTCGGCGATTCCGATCTTGTCGGCGCGAAACGGGTATGGACCGAGATATTCTTCAAAGAAAGCGTTGTATTTTTTCGTCAATTCAACCAACGATTGCGCCTTCGATTCGTCTTGCGGCAGCACGTAGAATTTGATCGGGATCGTTTCGCCCGTGCTCGACTTCACGCTGTCTTCGACGAGCTTATACGGCGCGACGTTGAGCGCGACGCAGTAGTTCGAGATCGGCTGTGAGATAAACCAATTATAAGTTTTCGTGCCGTCTTTATTGTCCGTTACGCCCTCGAATCTGCCGTTTGCCGCCGCGACCAGATTTGCCGGAACCGTGAAATGCAGATTCATCGTGTCGGGTTTATCGGACGGATGATCTTTGACCGGAAACCACAAATCTGCGCCGTCGTTCTGCACTGCGGTTGCAAACCAAGGTTGTCCGTCCGCCGTTTTCGACCACACGAAGCCGCCGACCCAAGGCGGACGCGGCGCGACCTTCGGCTTGCCGCCGTAGAAGATTTTCAGTTCCATCATCGCGCCTTTCTTTTGTTCGTCGGGCAGATTAATGCGGAGCTTGCCGTCCTTGTGTTCAAAGCGCATCGGATACGGATTGATGCTGCTCGTCAAAAGTATCTCGTCAACCTTCATCGCGCCGTCCAGATCGAGCACGAATGTTTTCAGCGGTTTGACGACCAACGCTTTGACGAGCAAAACGCCGTTGAGCGATTGATTCGGCACATCGACATCGACCGTCAGATCGTAATGCTTCACGTCGTAAGCCGCTTGTTCAGCCGACAAAACGCCGCCCGAACCCGTCGGACTCACGCCCAGATCGCGCTGTGCATAGACCGAAACCGACAGCATAAACGCCGCCGACAACCCGCCTGCGATTAATTTTTTAATCATAGCTTTCCTCTGTAATTTGAATTTTTTCGTGGTAAAAACCGATTCACCGATTATACTTCGGAATAACGGATAACTGATAGCGGATAACTGATAACTGATAACTGATAACTGATAACTGATAACTGTTTTTCACTATCCTTTATCCACTATCCGTTATCCGTTATCCTTTCAGTTCTTCCAATAAACTTTCGATCAATTTCAGCCTTTCCGCCGGAATGTCTTTTATCAATTCGCGTAAATTCTGCGAATTTCCTTCGTTTTTCAGTTTGTTGAGCGCGTGTGTTTCGGGCAGAACGGTGTTTGCATCGGGTTTCCATTCGAGCAGATCGTTCGGCGTGCAGTTGAGCGCGATGCAGAGCTTTTCGAGGTCGCGCAGTTTGACGACGGAATGATCTGTGACAAAAAAACGCGACGCTTTCGAGGGATGAAAACCCAATTTTACGAGAAACGCAGTCGTTTTTTGGATTCCGCGAAGCTCAACAATAGACTTTATATTTAATTTCAGCATATTGATTTATAAGTTTGTGCAAATATCTTACACTTTCTTGCAAATATAATATACTTTCGTGCAAATATCTTACACTTTCCTGCAAATATTACACACTTTCTTGCAAATATCATACACTGTTGTGCAAATGTTATACACTTTTTTGCAAATATTATACACTTTCTTGCAATTATGCAGCAGTTTCGTGCAAATATTACATTGGGCTTTGCACTCAAACCGCTTATTTTGCACTCAATTCGCATTTTGCAGTTACTCGAATGCGTTCAGAGTTCAAGATTTATCTTGAATTTCGCTAACAAACTCAAACTAAAGTTTGAACTCTGAACATTTTTCACTCAAAACGCCTAAACT
>DAITPE010000617.1:0-3359 GCA_036833775.1 Pyrinomonadaceae bacterium
TTTTCGTCCGAAAATAAACGCCGATCGCGCTGGACGGACGAGCTGAATTCAAACGAAGTTTTGCTCGGCGGCAATACATTAATATTCAAAGCAAAGAAAAATTAGCCACGAATGACACGAATAGCACGAATATTAAATATAAATATTAATTCGTGCTATTCGTGTCATTCGTGGCAAAAAATATATGAATAAACTTTCGCATTTTGACGAACAGGGCAAGATTAAAATGGTTGACGTTTCGGAAAAGGAAACGACGAAACGCCGCGCGGTTGCTTCGGGAAAAGTTTTGATGAATGCCGAAACGCTTCAAACTCTGAAAACTCAAACCAATCCGAAAGGAAATCCGCTCGAAATTGCACGCATCGCGGGAATTATGGCGGCGAAACGAACTTCCGAACTCATTCCGCTGTGTCATCAGATCAATCTTTCAAAAGCTAATGTTTCAGCGACGCTGACCGATTACGGCGTTTTTATCGAAGCCGAAGTCATCACAAATTCGCAAACCGGCGTTGAAATGGAAGCTTTGACGGCAGTTTCGGTCGCCGCTTTAACTATTTACGATATGTGCAAAGCCGTCCAAAAAGATATGCAAATTGCGGAAATCAGGCTCGAAACAAAGGAAGGCGGCAAAAGCGGCGATTTCACACGCACATAAATCAGTTTTTTTCCGAAACGGTTCGATTTTTTGCCGATCGACAAGTTTTTTTCACAAATCGGAACGAAATTTTACAAATTGACGTGATTTTCTCCAAATTGATGGATACTTCTCCAGATTGATGGATTTTTATCCAAATTGATGGATTTTTATCCAAATTGATGGATATTTTTGTAAATTGACGTGATTTTTTATAAATTGACGCGGTTTTTCTCAAATTGAGCCGACTTCCCCTTGCTGTTTGAAATAATTTTCTTTTGCTTTCACGAACTTTACGGTAGAATAAAACGTAAAGAAAAAAGAGTTTTGAAAAGGAGTTTCAGCAACAAAATGAAATACAAATTAGCCGAAGATGCCAAACCGCAGTTGACGCTTTTATTGATCGCAACTGTGATTACGATTGCTTTATGGTTCATTCCCTTCGCCGATTATTTGGTTTACCCGATCCGGCTTTTCGTCACGTTCATCCACGAAGGAAGCCACGTTTTAGCGTCGCTTTTAACGGGCGGTTCGGTGCATAGTTTGACGATTTCAGCAGACGGCAGCGGCGTTGTTTATTCGGTTCCGTCGGGAACAATCGGCGCACTTTTGACTTCGAGCGCAGGCTATTTAGGCTCGACCGCTTTCGGCGTTTTGCTGCTTCTTTTAATGCGCAAACAAGTTTCGCCGAAAAAAATTCTGTTCGGTTCAGCCGCATTTGTTGCTGTGATGACGCTTTTCTTCAGCGTTTTAGCTCCGATCTTCAATATCTTTTCGCTTGAGGTCGGAATTTTCAATATCGCTTTCACAATCATTGCAGGCGCATTGATCTCAGCCGGACTTTTCGCGCTCGGCAAATACGCAAGCCTGAAAGTCGCCAGCTTTTCGGTTGCTTTTCTCGCCGTTCAATGTTTGCTCAACGCGATCTCCGATTTGAAAACTTTGTTCTTTATCAATTCGCCGATCGGCGGAATGGATATGGCAAACGACGCGACGAATATGCAAAACGCGACCGGAATTCCTTCGTTTGCCTGGGTCGTGATCTGGATCGGAATTTCGATCGTGATGATCTCGATCGGTCTGCGCGTTTACGCCGTCACGAAAACTACGAACAACCACGAATTACCGTTTGAAGATTAAAAAATGAAATCTTATATCTTACTTTTTATAATTCTTTTCATTTCATTTATCAATATTAAGGCGCAGAATGACACGATTTCTGCGCCAATTGATTTAGTAAGCGATTTTGGTTTGATTCTTACAGATAAAGAAGAATTAGAACTTGCGCTTCGGATAAAAAATTTTGCTGAAAAATATCCGATTGAAATTGCCGTTGCAACTGTCGTAAATACTCAACGTAAAAATATTTTTGATTATTCGTTGCAAATGGCTCGTGCGTGGAAAATCGGTTCAAAAAGTAAGCCCAGCTATGGCGCACTCTTATTAATTTCAGTTAGCGACAAAAAATACTTCACTCAAATCAGTAAAGACCTTGAATCATTTTTTACTGCTGAAGAGCTAGGCAAGTGGCAAAAACAAACGCTGACACCAAATTTTCGCAAAAAAAATTATTACAAAGGAATTGACGAATATCTAACCCTACTTTTCACTAACTTTTCAAAAAGATATAAAGCTCAAACTAATCAGTTAATCAAACAACCGGATCAGAAGAAAACGATCCCATCGTATTCAAAATCGCTTCAAGCTTTTGTCGTGACAACTTCCGATTGGAACGCGGTAAACGGAACGGCGCAGATTTTTGAGCGCAAATCGGCGAAATCGAAGTGGAAATCGGTCGGTGAAAGTTTTCCTGTCGTCGTCGGGCGAAACGGAATGGCTTGGGGCGCAGGGCTGAACGAATTGCCGTCGGACACAGGCAGATTGCTTTTGAAAGTAGAAGGCGACGGAAAATCTCCGGCGGGAATTTTTGCGCTGACTTCCGCTTTCGGTTCGAAAGAAAAAGCCGATTTCATCAAGTTTCCATACACCAAACTCGGCGAATATACCGAATGCGTTGACGACGTAAAATCAACGCATTACAACAAAATTGTCGATCGAATGCAGGTCGGAAATTTTGATTGGAAAAGCTCGGAAAAGATGCTCGAAGTCGGCGAACAATACGATCTCGGCGTTTTTGTCGAACATAATTCCGAAAAACAAAAAGGCGGCGGTTCGTGCATTTTTCTGCATATTTGGAAGGACGAACAAACCGGAACAGCCGGATGCACTGCGATGGCGCGTGAAAATATCGAAACGGTTTTGAAAACGCTCGATGCAAAGAAAAATCCCGTGTTGATTCAAATCCCGACCGAAACTTACAACCAATTTCAAACAAAATGGAAGTTGCCGAAACTCAAATAATTTTTCTCAACGAATTGCCGATCGGCGCACGTCTGCACATCCGCTCAAAAAATGATTGGCGCAGTGCGGTAATTTCCAAAATCGACGAAGAAAAGGTCACGATCATAGTTTGTTCGCCGTCGGGCAGAACCTATCGTCTGCGAAAAAAAACAGAATCGGAAATCGCTTTCGACGGCGAAATCCCGATTCTCAAAATTGAAGTAGAAGAAAATTGGCGCGAAAATTTCAGCAAATACGACGTGCGTTGGTAAGATTTGAAACAACGATTGACACAGATTTTCACGGATTAATTTTTGCCTGCGAAATAAACGAAAGTAACGAAAATAAGAGCGCATTAAAAACCTGAAATTCTTTTTTTTTGTTT
>DAITPE010000618.1:0-3352 GCA_036833775.1 Pyrinomonadaceae bacterium
TAAAAAATTATTTTATCTTCGACAGTTTGTTTGATAAATTTTCTTTGTTCCTGATCGGGGAAATTTTCTAAAGAATTTTTGTTTGTTGCAGATCGATCACTCATCAGCCAAATGGTGACGCGGTAAGCTATCGGCGGAGTTTCTTTTTCGACTTGTTCGTTAGGTATAAACACTTTCTCAATATCTGCAATTATAAAAAAACAGCACAGTTGACTAATCAACTGTGCTGTTTTTTCCTGCGGGAGATTGGTCCACTTCAGGTGCGGACAAAACTCGTTGTTAGCCGATCGGGTAAATTCCGCAATCTGTCGGTGTTTCCTTTTCCGTGAAAACGATGATTCCGGTGAAACCGATCGGATAGATTCCTGCAAAACCGATCGGATAAATTCCGCCTTCGGGTTGTGTGCACGGTGTTGTTTCGGCTCCTGCAATATCGCTAACTAATAATCCATTTCCCGCAAAAGTCGTTCCAACCATCAAAACTAAAGTCATTGTAATTGCTGCTAAATATTTTCTCATCTTTTTATTCTCCTGTTTTTTAATTAGAAGCTCTTGCTTCTCATCTGGTCGCTTTTCTTGATTACAAGATGTGTGCCAAAGAATTTTCAGCCGCATTTATTCACATAAACCTAATTAATTCCACACTTAGAAAACTTTTTCGTTTTTCGGTTCTAAACTAATTAAAACCTTCAATTCTGTATATTTAATTAACACATTTTCAATGCGTTCGTTAAAGTCTATATTTTGCAATATTTAGAAGATGAGTATTTACTATACATCAATCATTGCCTACAAAATATACATCTTGATTTCGTAAAAAATTTACCGAATATTCTGGATTTTTTAGATGATAAAATGTTATATTCTTTTAACAGAGTTTTTTTCTGTTGGCTCACTTTCTTACAATTTCCTAAAAAACATCAACCGATCTTCCAAAAGCGATCATTTTTCTTCTACTCTTTAAATGACAAATCGAGAAAAAATATTCAACTATTTCAAAATCTCCATCATTTTTGCGGGAGTTTTATGTATTGGTTTGTCCATTTTCGAGTTTTTCAGTCAACCGCTTTACTTAGGATATTTTTTAGTGGCGGCAATCACGATATTCGTTGCTCCGCGAATGTCGCTGCAGCTTCCTCGTTCGAGATATATTTTAACCTTTTCCGATGCTTTGATCTTTTTGACGATCTTGAATTACGGCGGTGCGGCGGCAGCGATTCTTGCCGGATTGGAAATGCTTGCAAACTGTCTTTATATGAGATGGAAAGACGGCATCAAGTTCGGAAAATTGATGATCCCGACAAATGCCGCGACTGCCTCGCTTTCCGTTTATTTAACCTTTCAGATTTGGTCGTTCATCCCCAGAATTTCAAATTCCGAAATTATTGCAAACGATTCCAAAGAATTAATCCTGAGTTTGGGAGTTTTGGCTTTTACGAATTTTCTGATCGTTTCTTCATACGCCGCGATCTTTCAATCGATTAAAGACGGAACGAATTTTTGGGAAACTTGGAAAAGAGATTGTTTCAGCAGTTCGCTTTCGCAGCTTGTCGGCGCAGGTTTAGCCGGAATTATCTTTAAATTATTGAATTACGGCGATTTGCTGACGGCATTAATCGCTTCGGTCGCAATCTCGATTGCTTATTACACTTACCGGCAATCGATCAATGAAATAAACGACGCGATCAAACAAGCCGAAGAAGCCGAGCGCGAAAAATCCGAAACCGAAAGAAAACGCCGTAAAGAAGCAGAAAAACACGCTTCGCAATTGATCGATTCGCTCAAAAAAGAAGAACAAGCGAACGATGCACTGCGAAAAAGCGAAAAAGCATTTCAATATGCCGCTTTGCACGATTCTTTAACGAATCTCGCCAACCGTCAAAATTTCAATGACGAACTCAAAAAATTGATCGATGAATACAAAGAAGACCCGAATTCATCTTTTCAGGTTTTATTTATCGACATCAGCAAGTTCAAAAACATCAACGACAGTCTCGGTCACACGATCGGCGACAAGGTTTTGATCATCGTTGCCAAACGATTTTTGCGGATGCTTCGTCCCGACGATGTCGTGGCGCGTATCGGCGGAGACGAATTTGCCATAATTTTGCGAAATTTGGGCACGATTTCAAAAGCTCAAAAAATTGCCAGAAAAATTTATCAAAACCTCGCACAGCCTTTTTCATTGAGCGGAAACCGGATTTATATCGGCGTGAATATCGGGATCGCTTCGTGTGATGTCGAATACGATTCAGCCGAAGAAATCTTGCGCGATGCCGATATTGCAATGCATTTTGCAAAGGAAAAAGGCATCGGCGTGGCGGTTTTTACCAAAGAGCTTCGTTCGAGATTTTTGGAAAGAGTTCGGCTCGAATCCGATCTGCGTTACGCGATCGAACGCAACGAACTCGTGATGAATTATCAGCCTTTGGTTTCGCTCGAAACCGGACAAATCATCGGTTTTGAAGCACTTTTGCGTTGGCATCACGGCGAACTCGGTTTGATTCCGCCTGTAAAATTTATTCCGCTTGCCGAAGATTCGGGATTAATTGTTCCGATCACGATCTGGATTTTACAGGAAACTTGCTGTCAGCTTGCGAAATGGCAAAAAATTTCGCCTTCATTTGAAAATCTGATGATGAGCGTCAATATTTCTGGCAAACATTTGACGAACGACGAATTGATCGACGACGTTGAGCAGGCTTTGGAAGTTTCGGGAATTATGCCCGATTCTTTAAAACTCGAAATTACGGAAAGCGTCGCGATGGAAAACGCCGAGCACACAATCGAAGTTTTGACGAGATTGAAGGAAACAGGCGTTAAACTTTCGATCGATGATTTCGGAACCGGCTATTCTTCGCTCAATTATCTGCATCGTTTGCCGTTCGATACGCTCAAGATCGACCGTTCATTTGTTTACCGAGTCGGCGAAAACGGCGAAAATTCGGAAATTCTGCAGACAATCATTTCCCTTGCGAAAAACTTAAAGATGAAAGTTATCGCCGAAGGCATCGAAACCGAAAGCCAGCTTCAAGTACTTCAAAATCTCGGCTGTGATTTCGGTCAAGGTTATCTTTTATCGAAACCGAAACCGCGTGACGAAGCCGAAAAAATGCTTTTTGAACACAAACAATTGATGCCTGCAGAGATGATTCAAAATTATAAAGCTGAAAATGCTCAGCAATTAAGCGAAAATTTGCCGCTATTTTAGAAAATGAACTCTTAAAACTGTCGGAATTCTGAACGCGGATTTGGCAGATAAGACGCATTTTACGGGATTTTTATAAAATATGTGAATCAATAGTAGAAAGTATTCACGATAAATAAAGGCTTTGCGTGCTTTGCGTCTTGA
>DAITPE010000619.1:0-3346 GCA_036833775.1 Pyrinomonadaceae bacterium
AAAAAAAACGCCGGTCTGAATAAAAAATCACGGGTCTGCTTGATTCAAAGTCCGGTCTGAATGGTTTGAAGCGCGGTCTGAATGGTTTGAAGTCCGGTCTGAATGATTCTTGAAGCGGTATGAATAGTTTTACAGATGTTTCGAGCGGTTTGCGGGTCGGTTTTGGTGAGTAAATCGAACTTTAGTTTGCCTCGTTCGGCGGTATGCGGGGCAAACTAAAGTTTTTTTGCGGTTCGCGGGGTGCGACAAACTGAAGTTTGTCTTACTCGGTTGGTCGTTCGGGCGGTGCGTTTATTTTCCGCCCGTCATAAATAAACCGATCTCTTCGTTGGAGACGTTTTTCGGGTTGAGTTCGGCGACGAACTGACCTTTATAGATGACGAGCAGGCGGTCTGCGAGTGCCGTCACCTCTTCGAGTTCGGCGGAAACGAGCAAGACAGCCGTTCCCGAATCGCGCAGGGCGATAAGTTTGCGGTGGATGAATTCGATCGCGCCGATGTCAACGCCGCGCGTCGGTTGCGAAACCAAAAGCAGCTTCGGGTTCAATTCAAATTCCCTGCCGATGATCAATTTCTGCTGATTTCCGCCCGAAAGCGACTTGGCGGCGAGTTCCGGCTTCGGCGGTCGAACGTCGAAGTTCTGGATTATTTCGCGTGTGCGCGTGGCGATCGCGGAAGAATTCAAAAAGCCGCCCGACGCGACCGGCGGACGATAATGAACGCCTAAGATAGTGTTTTCTTCGAGGTCGGAATCGAGAAGCAGCCCGCGTTTGTGGCGGTCTTCGGGAATATGCGCGATGCCGAGTTCCTTGCGCTGACGCGCATTTTTGTTGGAAATATCGTTGCCGAGAAAATTGATACTGCCCGACAGCTTCGACGCAGGAATAAGTCCCGCGATAGCTTCGATAATTTCGGTCTGCCCGTTGCCCTCGATGCCCGCGATGCCGACGATCTCGCCCGCGCGAACTTGAAACGAAATTTTCTTGAGCGCGTCGCCGTGTTGGTTTTTGCAACTCAAATCTTCGACGGAAAGAACTGCATTCTTCGGCACTGCATCCGTTTTATTGACACGAAGCAGCACGTCGCGCCCGACGATCATTCGCGCAAGGTCTTGTTTATTCGTGTCGGCGGTTTTGACGTTGCCGACAACCTTACCGTCGCGCATCACCGTCACATCGTCCGAAATGGCGAGAACTTCTTCGAGCTTGTGCGTGATGATAACGATGGTTTTTCCTTGCTCGCGCATCAGACGCAAAATGCTGAAGAAATCTTCGACTTCCTGCGGAGTCAAAACGGCGGTCGGTTCGTCTAAAATAAGAAGTTCGGCGTTGCGGTATAAAGCTTTCAAAAGCTCGACGCGCTGTTGTGCGCCGACCGACAAATCTTCGATCATCGCTTTCGGCGAAACACCGAGCCGCAGACGGTTTGAAAGCGCGAGAATGTCCGAGTTAGCCTTCTTCCAATCGATCGAAGCCGGATTTCCGCCTTCTGCGCCGAGGATGATATTTTCGCCGACGGTCATCGTATCAACCAACATAAAATGCTGGTGCACCATTCCGATTCCCAACTTGATCGCATCCTGCGGCGTCTTGATCGAAACGGGTTTGCCGTCCACAAGAATCTCGCCCGAATCGGCATTATAAAAGCCGTAAGCGATACGCATAATGGTCGATTTCCCCGCGCCGTTTTCCCCGACGATCGCGTGAATCGTTCCCTTTTCGATCTTAATGGAAACGTCGTTATTCGCTACGACGCTGCCGAATGTTTTCGTTATGTTTCTAAGTTCCAACATTAATTTATTTTTCAAATGTCAAAAGTAAAATCACCTTTTCAAGAAGCGACTGCTAATAAATATCTTCCGTTTCCTTATTACACAAACTTCTCGAAACCAACAAAATATACTTTACCTGACCACCAAGTCCTTTAAGTTGTTTTCCGATTCTCATTTCACCTGATTTATCTACATCAATAAACGAAAAAATTTCTGAATTTACTCCTATTACTTGATATTTATTGTATAAAACTACGCCATCAGAATTTTCCGACAGGCTTTTTTTAAACTCTTTCGGAGATTTGTTGCCATCGACCAAGTTAATCGTGACATTAAAACTATTTAATACTTTGTTTGGACTGAGTTCTTTCGGTTTGAGAAACAAATAAACAAGCTTATCTTTATCATCAAAACCTAATCTCACAAGCCATTGGGTTTTAAGGTCTTCATAATTAAACACACGCCATTTATTTTCTTTTACATCTTTTGAGAGCCAATCATCCTTAAATCCCGAGAGATTGCTTTTTTTATCATCATTGGGTTTACCCATTTTCTTAATAACATCTTCGGCAGTTGATTCTCCAACCGTTAACCCATTCCAATGATAGTTGCCTTGTCCGAAACAGGTTGTGCAATAAAACAAGATGAATATAATTACTATTTTTTTCATTCATTAACCCTTTATTTCGCCATTGCGTCCGTAACTTTTATTTCTCCGCCGACGATTTTCTTTTTGGAATCTTCTACTTTTTGAATTACTTCTAGTGGAATAAGTGCACGATTGTTGTCGTCAACCGAATATGCAACGCCGTCTTTATCTAATCCGAAAACGTGAAAACCGCCGTTAAACTTTTTGTCTAAAACTTCTTTGACGACATCGTAAACTGCATTGTCAACGCGTTTGACCATCGAAGTCAGGACGAATCCAGGCTTTACGCCGTTTTGGTTTGAATCAACGCCGATCACGAATTTGTTCGCCTCGTTCGTCTGCGGATTTTTGCCGTATTGCTCGACCGCGTCGAACGCGCCGAGTCCCGAATTTCCCGCCGCCGTAAAAATCACGTCTGCGCCTTGGTCGATCTGCGAAAGCGCGAGTTCTTTGCCTTTGCCCGGGTTATTCCACGCAGCATCGGTCACGCCGACGAAATTGGTCAAAACTTTCGCGTTCGGATTGACGGATTTCGCGCCTTCTTCGTAACCTTTTGCAAATTTATGGATGAGCGGAATGTCCATTCCGCCGACGAATCCGAGCGTTCCCGTTTTCGATTTCGAAGCCGCGATCATCCCGACGAGATAAGAACCTTCGTGTTCGCGGAAAACGAGCGACGCGACATTTTCGAGCGGCTTGCCGTCTTTATTCGTAATTACGCCGTCAACGATCGCAAATTTGATGTTCGGAAAATCCGTTGCAACCTTTTGCATGATCGGACCTTGCGCGAAACCGACTCCGATAATTAAATCGAAATTCTTTTCGGCAAACGCACGCATCGCCGGTTCGATCGAAGTCGGATTTCCCGGCTCGACATCATAAAGACAAACATTCAAATCTTTTTCCGCCCGTTGCACGCCTTCCCAA
>DAITPE010000620.1:0-3342 GCA_036833775.1 Pyrinomonadaceae bacterium
CGCAGCATTTTGCAAGATTTTTCCAAATAGAAAATTGCTTCCGCCGATTTGCCGATCGTCGTCGCGGTTTGCCCGAGCGTCGAAAAAGATTTGGCAAGCTGTTGTTTGGCGCGAATATTTGCGCCGTCGCGCGCGACGGTTTCTTCGACTATTTTTAATGCTTTTTGCGCGAATTCATAAGCTAATTTATCGTTTTGCTCTTGATAAATTCCGCTGGTCAACCAGTAAACGAGCCACATCGAGCCGCGCACCGAAACATTATTCGAATTTTCCAAAAGCAAACGTTCGCAGATCGTAGTCGCTTCGCTTGCTTCCGTTTCCGCTTCGGTTTGTTTTTCCGCCCACGAAAGCGCGTAGGCATTTTGGATTTTAACTTCTGCCATAGTTTGCAGAATTTCCAATTGATTCGGTTTCTCGCGGTTTATTTCAGTCAGCAAATTCTTCGCCTTCTCAAAATAGGCGAGCGATTCGGAATGTTTTTTGTTTGACTGCAAATTCAAACCGAAATCGTAATTTACTTTAGCGAGATTGAATCTCAGATCATTCGACGAAGGATTTTCTTCGACCAGTTTATCGTAAATCCGTAAAGCCGCAAGCGTGTTTTTCGACGAAACTTCGATGTCGTTCGTTTGACTGTAAATATTTCCCAGAACGCGGAAATTTTCCGCCAATTTTCGATTTGATTCAAGATCGCCTCCGTTCTTTTCGACCAAACTTCGACGCATTTGATTGGCTTTTTCGTAGCTTTTCAAAGCGGCTTCAAATTCGATAAAGTTTGGATTCGTCGGATTGCCTTGTAAATCACCGATTTTTTCATAAGCTGAGGCGAGTTCGGATTGCAGTTCATCGTCGTTTTGCGATTCGACCGCCAAACTGTCGAGATATTCGAGCGCATTTTTGACGAGAATTTCACGCGCTTCGGTCGAACCTTGCAAACGCTCGATTTTCGGTGCGATGTCGGAAAGTAAAGTATTCGAAAGTTTTCGAACTTCGTTAAACCGTTTTTCGGCGCGGTCGCGCTGTTTGCGTGTTTCGTTCGCTTGCCAAAGCGTGAAAATTAAACCCGTCATTATCGATAAAAAAACGATTATAGCTGCGGAAACCGCGATTTGATTGCGTTTGAAAAATTTTGCCGCACGATACGAAAAATTCGCCGGACGCGCCAAAATCGGTAAACCGTTCAAATGAAGTTCGATGTCGTTCGCCAAGCCTTGAACCGTTTGATAACGTCTTTCGGGTTCTTTTTGCAACGCTTTGAGCGCAATATTATCGATGTCAGAGTGTAATTTGTCCTTGGTTCTTTGTCCTTTGTCCTTTGTCCTTTGCGTTTTATCCGAAAACGAATGACGAATGACCAATGACGAAGGACGTTTCGGCTCTGAATTTGTCAGCGTTTCGATGATTTCTTCAAGACTTTTTCCTTCAAAATGAAAAGGTTTTTCGCCCGACAAAAGTTCGTAAAATACGACACCGAGACTGTAAATATCGCTCGCCGTCGTAATATTTTTCCCCAAAATCTGTTCGGGCGAAGCATACGCGGGCGTAAAGGCGCGAAACAATGTTTCCGTTAGATCGATTTTGGATTTTTCCGAATCATCTTCAGACGTTTCTAAATTCGTCGATTCCGTCATTTTTGCCAAACCGAAATCTAATAGTTTCGGTTCGCCGTCGCTCGTAACGAGAATATTCGACGGCTTTAGGTCACGGTGAACGGTTAGATTTTGATGCGCGTAAGAAACGGCGGCGCAGATTTTTAGAAATAACTTCAAACGCGCTTCGGTCGAAAGATTTCGGTTTTCGGCAAATTCCAAAAGAGTTTCGCCTTCGACGTATTCCATCGCGAGAAACGCTTCACCCGCGTCGGAATCGCCGCCGTCGTAAAGTCTTGCAATGTTCGGATGATTTAACGCGGCGAGAATCTCGCGTTCGCGTCGAAAACGGCGTTCGGTTTCTGCGTCGAGGATTGTTTGACGAACTATTTTCAACGCGACTTTTTGATTAAATTCGCCGTCGGCGCGTTTTGCCAAAAAGACCGCGCCCATTCCGCCGCGCCCGATTTCGCGGACAATCTCGTAATTTCCGAAGCGTTTGCCCGTGTAGTTTTGACCGAAAATATTTGCATTCGCTTCATAGCTTTTCAAACTCAAAGCGTTTTTTTCGATTAGATTTTCAGGTTCGTCGAGCGCGGAAAGCAGTGAATTTACTTCTTCAAAAAGTTCGACATCGGCAACGCATTTTTCACGCAAAAAATCCTCGCGCTTATCGCTTGAAAGTTCGACTGCTTCGGCGAAAATGTCTTTTACTTTTTGAAATCGAACGACATCCATAAGAGATTTTGCCCACGAAATACACGAAATGCACGAAAATTTAAAACAAAATCATTTTGCTTTTTTCGTTTCTTTCGTGTATTTCGTGGGCAGAAATAATCGGTTAATTTCTCGTCAATTCGCGCTGAAACCAAGCTTTTGCAAAAGTCCATTCGCGTTTGACGGTCGTTTCGGAAATCTTTAGAACGTAAGCGGTTTCTTCGATCGAAAGTCCTCCGAAAAACCTCAGTTCGACGATTTTAGCCTGCCGCGCATCGAGTTTTTCGAGCGCGTTCAGCGCGTCGTCAAGATTGAGCAGATCGAGTTCTTTTTCCGTCGAAAAACTGACCGCTTCGTCTAACAAAATCTTTTGTCCGACGTTGCGTTTCTGCGCGTTCTTGCTTCGTGCGTGATCGATCAAAATTTTTCGCATCACTTCAGCCGCAACGGCGAAAAAATGTGCGCGGTTTTGCCAATCGACGTTTTCCCATTTCACGAGCCGAATATATGCTTCGTGGACGAGTGCGGTCGGCTGCAATGTGTGTTCCTGTTTTTCATTGGCAAAATACGCCCGCGCTAATCTCCGCAGATCGTCATAAACGAGCGGCAAAAGCCTTTCGGGCGCGGATTCGTCGCCGTCGCTCAAACGATTCAGCAAAACTGTAACTTCTTCATTCTGCATTCGATTACGCATTCATTATACGAATAATTCGCAAAAAATCGAAAAAAATAATTTTATTTGGGCGGTTTCGATAAACTTTTGCGCCTTATTAAACAGATGAGGAAAATTCGGTTTTTCGGGAGAAAGGAAAAATGACTGCAAAAGTTTTCAAAATATTCGTAATTACGGCTTTATTTTTATTCGGTTCGATACAGTTTCAGGCGCAGACCTGCGCGATTCCGCCGATCGGTTTGGTTTCAAACTATGCGGCGGAAAATAACACTTTGGAAGCGCGTTCGCGGAATAACGGCACGATTCAGAACGGCGTCGCTTATACGGCGGGCAAAGTCGGTCAGGCTTTTAATCTTGCCGGAA
>DAITPE010000621.1:0-3339 GCA_036833775.1 Pyrinomonadaceae bacterium
GTGCCGAATTACATCAAAGCCGCCGCGCAAAATACAAAAGCCGCGCCGCAGTTTGCAAATCTCGTGCAGACGTTTCTTTTCGGCGGCACGGTTGCACCCGAAACGAAAATGGCGATGGGTTTGAAAATCGCGCAAATCTACAACAGTCCGTATCTTTTCGCACACACGAACCGTTGGCTTCGCGCGAGCGTTCAAGGACAAAATCTGCTGAAAAACTGGGAAAATCAAACTTCTTTGTCGGAAGCCGAGCGCATCGCGCTTGATTACGCTGAAAAACTGACGAACGACATACACGGCGTTTCGGAAACGGATTTTGCGAAGGCGAGCGGCGTTTACAACGATTCGCAAATGATCGAACTGACGATGACGGTTTGTTTTTTCAATCATTTCGTCCGTTTTGTCGAAGCGACGAATTTGCCCGTCGAAGAATGGGTTTTAAATGATAAATCGCCGAAAATCGGAGATGCGGTAAACAAAACCGTCGCGCCATTTGCGCGTGTCGCGCTCGTTTCGGACAGCGAAATGAATCAGTCGATGACGATTCTCGAAAACGCGAAAGCGGCGGCAAATCAACCTGCGTCGCAAGGTCTAGGACTCGGAATCGCCAATTCGCAACGCGCTTTTTTGCGTGTTCCTGCGCTCGGACAGGCTTGGCGCGAATTCGGTTTTGCAAATCGTCAAAATTGGTCAATTGACAGAAATATTCAACTTCAAATTTCCTTCGCGGTTTCGATGGCGAACGGTTGCCGTTACTGCACACTTCATCAAGTCAAAGGTTTACGCGGGCTTGGCGTTGATCCGAAAAAACTTTTGGCGATGAAAAAAGACGATTCGGCTTTGACTCCGCGCGAATTGACGGCGGTCGAATTTGCGCGAAAACTGACGAAATCGCCATCGTCAGTAACTGACGCAGATTTTGAAAAGGTGAAAAAAGAATTCGGCGAACAGGGCGCGGTCGAAGTCGTTTTGCAAACCGGCGCGTTTGCTTTTATGAACCGTTTTACCGACGGTTTGCGCCTGCCTTCTGAAGACGAAGCCGTGAAAACTTACCAAGAAGTTTACGGCGACGGAACATATAAGACCGATTGGAAAAAAGTGCAGAAATAAATTTTCAAAGTAAAACTGAAAATGGAAAGTGGAAAATGTAAGAATGTTTCTTCATTTTCCACTTTCCATTTTTCGTTTTCAATTTTTTCAGTATTTCGGAACTTTCGGATCCACCTCATTTGACCAAGCCGTGATTCCGCCGCGCAAATTTTTCAATTTACCTTGGTAGCCTGCGCGCTGTAATGCTTGGATTGCCTGCGCACTGCGTCCGCCGGCTTTGCATTGAATGATTGCTTCGTGCGTGTCGTCGAGTTCGTCCATTCGTTTAACGATCTCGCCGAGCGGGATGAGTTTTGCGCCTTCGATCTTGGCAAAAGCGTATTCGTCAGGCTGGCGAACGTCGATCAACTGCACGTTTTCGTTTTCGTCCAACAGTTTTTTCAATTCGGTTGCGGTTATTTCTTCCATTATGATTCCACCTCAAAAGATTTATAAAACACTTCAATTTTATAATCATTTTACCGAAAATCCGCAATCCCGAACGTGCTTTTTTTAGCCTGCAAATTATCCGAACGAAAGACGGAAAACGCTTAATTGACAAAAATTTACAATTACATCTTTAACCAGAGCATCTGACTGTTATAGAATCGAATTTTAAAGAAACTTTTATGAAGTTCAATTTTTTATCAAGGCGGGTGACGAACTTCAAAATGCTGATCGGCGTTTTGCTGGTAGCTTTATGCATTTCCTGCGGTTCTAAACAATCCGCCCGCGAAAGACAAAACAATTCAAACGCAAATTCGGCATCGAACGCCGCTCCTGTCACGGTCACTTCCGCAAAAGCAGTTTCGCGCGAAGTTCCGGCTGTGATTCAAGCAACGGGAAGCCTCGTCGCCGAAGAAACTTCGGACATCGCCACGAAAGTTGCGGGAAAAGTCACGAATATTTATGCGAATGTCGGTCAATTTGTCGCGCAAGGCGCATTGATCGCCAAGCTCGATGAAAACGATGCGCGTTTGCGTCTTGCCGAAGCAAAAGCGAGCGTAAATCAAGCGATCGCAGGAGTTCGCCAAGCCGAAGCGCGTTTGGGTTTATCGCCGAACGGCAGTTTCAACGCGACGACGATTCCCGAAGTTCGTGTTGCGAATGCCAATTACGAACGCGCACTCGCCGAACTGCGTCAAGCCGAAATTTCCTTAAAACAAGCCGAAGTAAACGAAAAGCGTTACCGCGATCTCGTCACGACGGGCGATACGCCGATGATCACTTACGATCAATTTCGTGTGACGCGTGATGTTGCGAGAACCGCCCGCGATACTGCTTCGGCAAACGTCAACGCGGCGAAACAACAGCTCGAAGCAGCCGTTAATGCCGCAAAACAAAACAATCAAGCGATCAAATCGGCGGAAGCGGCAGTCGAAGCGGCGCGGACACAAGTTCAGATCGCCGAACAAGCCGTTGCCGACACAGCCGTTCGCGCTCCGTTTTCGGGTTATATCAGCCAGAGACAAACCGCTGTTGGCGAATATGTTACGTCTTCAACGCCGATCGCGACGATTTTACGCACGAATCCGATCAAAATTCAGATTCAGATTCCCGAATCCGAAGTTCCGTATGTCGGTATCGGGCGCGGCGTTTCAGTTGCGGTCGATGCTTATAAAGACAGAAGTTTTGCAGGAACGGTCATCGCCGTAAATCCGGCGGTCGATCCGGCATCGCGTTCGGCAGTCGTCGAAGCGACGATCGAAAACGGCAATAATGCTTTGCGGACGGGAATGTTTGCGACGGCGAAAATCACACGCGACGGTGGAAGCAGCGGAATTTTCGTTCCGAAAAGCGCAATTTTGAACGATCAGGCAACGCAATCGCAGAGAGTTTTCGTGATTCAAGACGGAATTGCCAAACTGAAAACCGTTCAAGTCGGAATGGAAGAAGGCGATTTCCAACAGATTTTAGTCGGTATAAATGCCGACGAAACAGTTGCAACGAGCAACTTAGATCAACTTTTCGAAGGCGCGAAGGTGAGTGTTCAAGGATGAAATGGGAAGGATGAAGGATGAAATAAATAAAATTTATCCTTTTTCTCTTATCCTTCATCTCTCAAAAGTATTATGCAATGGTTAGCTGAAATTTGTGTTCATCGTCCGGTGTTTGCGACCGTTATCGTGATGTTTTTGACGGTTGTCGGCGGCTTTAGTTTTTTCACGCTGGGCGTTGACCGTTTTCCGAAGATCGATCTGCCGACGATCTCGATTTCGACATCGAACCAGGGCGCGGCTCCGGCTGAAATCG
>DAITPE010000622.1:0-3339 GCA_036833775.1 Pyrinomonadaceae bacterium
GTTCGATGACGCTCGGGTCGGGAATCCATTTGAACCATTGTTTTTCAAACAGGAAATTTTTGATGATGCCGCCAAAATTTGCTCCGGCAGGAAATTCCAAAGCCTGTTTCCAAGTGTAGCCGCAATTGTAATCGCCCGCAGTTCCACGCATTGCCCAAATCGGTCCCGCACCGTAAGTATGTCCCGAACCGCCCGCGAAAAATGTCTGATAAATTTGCCGCCGAACTCGAACAGGCGTAACCCAGCCGCATTCGTGTTTGTAAGAGCCGAATTCGTATGAACCTTCAAGAAAAAGACTAGGTTTTGTCGGCGTTTTGAGATGGTATTCCGAAAGCATAACGGGATAAACTTTATCAACTTCTCTCCAAACCTCGACTCCGTTCGCAGTCAGCCAAGCGTCTTCGTGAAACCATTTTGACGAATTATCATAGGGATCGCCGTCGGGATGATAAGTTAAAAAAACATCTTTCCAAGCGGTGTTTGCTTGATTCCAAACCAAATTTTGTCCGGTTACACCTTTACCGATTCCTTCCGCCATCGCCCTAAAAACAGGGCGTTTATCCCAATCCTGATATTTGTTGGTTTTATCCACACCTTTGATCTGAGCCTTGGCATCGCCGCCCAAAACCCAGAGAATATGCGGCTCGTTTTTGTATCTTTTGCCCAAAAATTCGCCGTAGGTTTTGGCTTCAGCCTCATTAAATTCAGTCTGCGAACCGCCCATTTGAGCGGTAACATAAGCCCGTCCCCAATTCGGCAAAAGTGCCAGATACATATTGCGTTTTTTGACGGCGTTGATGATGTAATCGGCGTGATCCCAATAATCATTCGGGTTTTCGGGGCTTCCGCCAGCGACGATAAGTGGTTGAGTCGTGTCCGGTGAATCTTCGCCGCCGACAAACGGGCGAAAACCGTAAGCATTGGCGGCATTGTGCGGACCGCTTTCGATGCCGCCGCCGTGCGGATACCAAAAAGCGACCGATTGAATGACGTTGAAACCGAGTTTTTGCCGATTGTCGAGATACTGGTCAACTTCTTCGCGTTTGAGTTGTTGGAACATTCCCCAACCCGTATCGCCAACCCAAAGAAACGGCGTTCCGTCTTTGTGCTGAATATAATGACCGTTTTTCGAGACTTCCAATTTGCCGTGTTGCTGCCACGGTGTTTGTGCCGACAAAAAAATCGGACTGAGCAAAAGGAACAGAGATATTTTTAAGAAATTAGCTTTCATCTTTTATTTAACCTCGACGACAACTCTTTGATAACGTGTCAGTTGCGGCGTTCCGCTGTCTTTGACTTCGCAAATGATGTGAATGGTTTGACCACTTACCGCATTTTTCGGAACAACGAATGAAGCCGTTTTTTGATCGGAATTTTTTATTTCAACATTTCCCTTAAAACTCGACGGATCAGCATATTGCCACCAGCGATAGGTCAATTTATCGCCATCGGGATCGGTCGTTCCATTGGCATTCAGATTTACTTTTGCACCTGCTTTCACTTTCAAATCAAGAGCGTTTTTGAGCTTCACAATCGGCGGATGATTGGCTTCCTTGTAAGATTTAACGCACCAATCAGCCCGCGAAGCGAAGTCATTTTGCAAAGCGTCTGACCACATCCACATCGGTCTAAAATATTCTTTTCTTTGTTCGGCGGTCGTTTTCGTCCCTTCGCGTAAACTGTTGCGTCCCCAGGCGTTATTGGTGAACCAGCGACCTTCGGGATATTGATAGCCTTCAAATGGAACCGGATCGAGCCAAGTGTTTTCGCGGACTTTAACATAGCGTCCGCCCCAGCCGCCCCAATCGGGCGATTCCATATTCCGCAAACCCGTTTCGATCGCATGAAAATAGGCGGGCGAATCGCCTTCGGAACGAAAATCGCCGTCGTCAAAACCTTTGGAATTTTTGTCGTGAGCTTTGTAAAGTGCGGTCAGCGGTCCGTGATTTTGCAGAATATTTTCCTTCATCCACGAGCCGACGAAATATTTTTGCATTTCCGGCGGCAAAACATTTTTCCAGCGGTAAGCGTAGGCTTCAAACTGGTCGGAAATTATCGTTGGAATATTGAATTTTCCCCAACGCGGACGGACGTAATCCTGATAGGTCGAATCCTGTTCCCAGATGAAGAAGAAGCGGATCTTTTTGGCGACCGATTCCATCTTTTCGGGATGCTTTTCTTCGATGGTTTTTAACGCTCTGGCAATCGTATTGACTCCGCCCCAAGCCTGTATCCAAACGGGACGTTTGTCCGTTTCATCCAATAAAACTTTGACGATATGTTCCGAGCCGGGCGTTACTTTTTCCATCTCGCCTTCCGCGTCAACATTGCCGAGAACATTTACTGATTTGAGATATTCGGGCGTTGGATAGCGTTTATCGTGTTTGACGAGATTCGGATAGACTTTCGTATAGGCTTCGAGCAGCGGATCGATCCAATTATCACCCGCCCAATTATGTCCACGCCAATGATATTGCGAACTCGATGTAACGATTCCCTCGACATCCATATCATTCGTATAAAGCAGAAAACGCACCATCGAACATTCGTCGTCAATTTCGCCGTCGCTGGTAACGATAACTCGCGGTCTATTGTCAGCCGCAAAAACATTGCCGATCAAGACCAATAAACAGAAGATTTGTAAGAAAACTTTTAACTTCATAATTAAAAACGACTGCTGGTTAAATGTTCGTGCATCAATTGTCCGGCAACCAATGAATTACGATTCTTTATTGCCTTAAAAATATTTTGATTAGATTTTGTCGTGGCTTTGATGTTATTTTCCGCCAGCGATTCGGGGCTGATATAGTCTTTCAAAATCGGAAAAAGCATATTGTGAATGGCGATCAACAAACGATTTCCCGTCGCGGCGGCGATCTTTTGATGAAATTTTATGCTGTGTGCCAGATATTCTTCGGGCGAATCCGATTTATAAAACATCTCGACCAATTCATCTGAAATTTCGGCAATATTTTCGTCAGTGGCGTTTTGAGCGGCGAGTTCGGCAATAATTTTTTCTATCAAAAGTCTGGTCTTAAAAACCTCTTCGTTCGATAAATTATACACCTTGGCGATTAGATAAAGCGGATTCATCTTTTGATTCAACGCATTATCCTCCGCAATGCCGACAAATCGCCAATACCCTTTCCGAAGGCAGTTTATCGCTCGGATTGAAGATTTTTTTGGAAATTATTTCATTGATTTTACCAACCACAGATTTGGTGTTGTTCTGTTTTTTATGAAATGTTGACATCTTATAAATCTGTCCTTTTAATTCTTATTTTTTTTCGAGACTTTCCATTTCGACCGCCGCCTGAATCGCCGCACCGATGCCGATCG
>DAITPE010000623.1:0-3335 GCA_036833775.1 Pyrinomonadaceae bacterium
CATCGAGTCGTTAATTTTTCAGGTCAGACAGATTTACTCGGTAAAATTGTTGATGTTAAAATCACTCGAAGCAAATCCAATACTTTGTTTGGGGAAGTTGTTTAGAATATGTTGGTAGAAGTAAAAATCGGCGCTTTAATAATGGATCCGAATACGAACACACCGATCGTGGTGCTGAAAGGTATCGATTCGGAAAATATTCTGCCTATTTGGGTGGGAGCATTCGAGGCTAATGCAATTGCTCTCGAGATCGAAAAGATCGTTCCTCAAAGACCGATGACGCATGATTTAATCAGAAATATCATTCTACAAAGCGGCTTAAAGGCTTCAAAAGTCATTATTAATGATTTGGTCGATAATACTTTCTATGCCCTGATAGAATTTAGCGATCAAAAGGGAAATGTTGTTTCGATAGATTCTCGCCCATCCGATGCCATCGCAGTTGCTCTAAGATTGGATTGTCCGATTTACGTAGTTCAAAAAGTTATCGACATTTCATCCACCAACACAAAGCAGAAAGAGTCGGACTTTGAAATTGAAGATACGTTCAAATCGAATGAAGAATGGCCCGATTTAATTACTTAAAAGAAGCGAGCAGAACAGATTAACAGATATTTGAAATCTTGTGTTTCGGTTCGTTGAAAAAGAAATTCTTCAAATTTTTTTTATTTAAAACAATGATAATAGTTATTGCTAACCAAAAAGGCGGAGTAGGCAAAACTACAACAGCCATAAATCTTTCTGCGGCATGTGCTTTAGAAGGAAAGCGCGTTCTTTTAATAGACCTTGATCCTCAGGGTAACAGTACGCTTTCATTTGTTGCATCAGAAGATGTAAAGTCCAGTGCCTATGAATTTTTCACTGAAATGCAAGAAGATTGGGCAAATTTTGTTTATAAAACACGGATCAATAATCTCAACTTGATTCCGGCTAGAATTAACCTTGCTAAATTAGAGTCGAAGCTCGTCGGTGATTTCGATGCCATATTTCGGTTGAGAGATAGAATCGAGCAAATCAAATCTTCTTACGACTTGATTTTCATCGATACACCGCCGACACTCGGTTTGATTACGGTTAATGCACTTGTCGCCGCAACGCACGTATTGATCCCGATTCAATCATCATATTTTGCGCTCGAAGGCACCGATGATCTGCTCGAAACCATTGAAAAGGTTCGAGCGCGCCCGAATCCAGAACTCGATTTGTTAGGAGTTTTGGTAACTCTTTTTGATAAACGAACTGCGCTAAGTAAAGATGTCGAAGCACATATAAGAAAAGTATTCGGAAACAAAGCATTCAAGACGATTATCACCAGAAGTGTTCGGTTAGAGGAATCTCCGGCACATAAAGAAGCGATTTTTTCGTATGCGCCGAATTCTTCGGGAGCGATTGAATATAAAAGGCTTTCCAAGGAGGTTTTAACTCGTGTCTAAAAGAGGTTTACCATCGAGCATTTCAATGCGGCATGATTCACATTATGTCGAGGAATTTTCCAGAAATTATAAAACCATCGGAAAAATCTTACCGATCAGCCAGATCGAACCAAATCCCGACCAGCCCAGAACCGAAATCGGTGATTTAACCGAGCTTGCAAACTCGATCAAGCTTAATGGTGTTTTAGAACCGATTTTGGTTAAGCCTTCGCTCAACGGTAATTCTTGGATGATCATTGCCGGAGAAAGGCGTTGGCGCGCGGCGAATTTAGCGGGTTTATCGGAAGTTCCGTGTATCGAGTTTGATCTCGATGATAAAGCGGTTGCCGAGATCGCTTTAATTGAAAACCTGCAAAGGAAAGACCTGACAATTTGGGAAGAGGCTGACGGACTTGTGGCATTAAATAAAACTTACGGTTACACACACGATGAAATCGCCAAGAAAATCAGTAAAAGCCGCACAACGGTAACAGAATGCTTTGCGATCGCAAGGATTCCTGAAACCGTTCGTGACAGATGCCGAGAATCGTCCATAACCGCCAAATCCGTTTTGCTGGAAATAGCCAGACAATTTGACGAACCCGAAATGAATGAATTTCTGGATAAGATTCAGTCACAAAAAATGAATCGGCAGGAAATTCGTCAAACCGCACGACCCTCAACAAATAAAGAGAAAGTTCCGAATAAACCGCAGATTAATTCTTTTGTTAGCAATAATAATACTGAAAATTTCAAATATTATCCGGAAGATAAATCTTTTACTTTAACTATTGAATTTGCGAAATCCGGCTATGACCGAAAGGTGATTTTGAAAGCACTGAAAGAAACTTTCGAAAATGTAAAAAACTCATTGGAATAAATTACATAATCTTTATTATCAGACGCAAGCTGTGTGATTTTTCGATGTTCCCAACATTTGAAATTTCGTTATTTCGCCATACTTAACATTTAAGCACCTGCATTGTTTGATTTGAAGCAATATGGGTTCCATCATTGCGCTTATTAAGCCTATCAGCTTTGACACCTAAGTAAAATAAAGTTAAAATTTCCCTTTTGTTATCTTTCATAAAAATTAAAATTTTAGACTATAAAAGGAGTTACAAAATTGAGTAACGGAAATTTTTTATTTACTTCGGAATCTGTTACCGAAGGACACCCGGATAAGATCGCGGATCAGATTTCAGATGCGGTTCTCGATGCTATTCTTGCACAAGACCCGACCGGTCGAGTCGCTTGCGAAACGCTCGTGACAACAGGTTTAGCTGTTATTGCAGGCGAAATCACGACCAACGCGAGAGTTAATTACAAACAAATCGTTCGTGAAACGATTGACGACATCGGTTACAACGATGCAAGTTACGGCTATGACTGTAACACCTTAAGTGTGATGGACGCGGTCGGCACACAATCGCCGGACATTGCTCAAGGCGTTGACACCGGCGGTGCAGGCGATCAAGGCTTGATGTTCGGTTATGCTTGTAACGAAACGCCCGAATTGATGCCGCTTCCGATTCAACTAGCGCATAATTTAACCAAAAAATTGTCGGATGTACGCAGAAACGGCGAACTTCCCTATCTTCGTCCAGATGGTAAATCGCAAGTTTCGATCGAATACCGCGACGGAAAACCGTTTCGCGTCGAAGCAGTCGTCATTTCATCGCAGCATTCAGACGATGTGACGACCGAACAGCTTCGTGAAGATATTATGGAAAAAGTCATCAAAGCGACGGTTTCGGCTGATTTGCTTGATGAAAATACAAAATTCCATATCAATCCGACCGGACGTTTCGTGATCGGCGGACCGATGGGCGACGCGGGTTTAACCGGACGCAAAATCATCGTTGACACATACGGCGGATATGCTCCGCACGGCCGCGGCGCATTTTCGGGTAAAGACCCGAC